>JAOUEU010000328.1 GCA_029858555.1 Candidatus Zixiibacteriota bacterium | reverse complement strand
CCGGGAGAAGCTTTCTCTGATTGAATCCGGCAAAACCAAACTGGCCGGCATGAATGTGGATAATATCATAAAGTCGCCCATCTCCGGGACGGTCCTCTCACGGCTGGTCGAAGAGGGCGACCCGGTGGTGCCCCTGACGTCCTTCCAGGCCGGCACCGAACTGATGACCCTGGCCTATATGGAAGACCTGGTTTTCAAGGGCAATGTCGATGAAATCGATGTCGGCAAGCTGCATGAAGGCATGACGGCCGAAATCGAGATCGGCGCCATCGCCGCCGGCGAAAGAGTAACCGGTACCCTGACCAAAATCTCTCCCAAAGCTCACAAAGAAGAGGGCTCGACTCTCTTCGAGGTGGAGATAGCCATCGCCGAGGCCGGCGCCAACTTCCTTCGGGCCGGTTACAGCGCCAACGCCGATGTCATAATCACCAAAAAAGAAGATATCATTCTCATTCCCGAGCGCCTGATCCACACGCGCGACTCGGCTCAGTATGTTGAGGTCAAGGACAGCACCGAAGTCATCTCCGAACGGGAGATTAAGACCGGGCTGTCCGATGGCATCAATATCGAGGTGGTTGAAGGTCTTGAAGAGGGCGAGTCACTAGTGGAACGGCCGCCTAAAGAGATTAAAATCTGGGATTAAAGCACCAAGGTAACCCGACCATGATCCCTCTCCTCTCTATAAAGCAGTTCTGGAATGATTTGCGACGCCAGAAAATGCGCACGGCCATGACCGTCTTCGGCATCTTCTGGGGTACCTGCTCCATCGTCCTGCTCCTGGGCGTCGGCCGGGGGATAACCGAGGCGCAGTTGAAATCGACCCGGGGCATGGGCGAGAACATTGCCATCGTCTGGGGCGGCATCACCGCCAAGGAATTCAAGGGACTGCCCAAGGGTCGGCGCATCCGCATGACCGAGGCCGACGTCTCACTCATCAAGGCAAAGACGCAGTACCTGGAACGCCTTTCCCCCGAATACGTCCGCTGGAACATCAGTCTCAGATACGACAAGCAGAACACACTCCGCGATGTCAACGGCGTCTGGCCGGAGTACGGGACGATGCGCAATGTCATCCCGCGCGAGGGCTCGCGCTTCATCAACGAGCGCGACATGCTCGAGAGACGGCGGGTTATTTTTATCGGTAATCTTCTGGCCGATGACCTCTTCGGAGACGATGACCCGGTCGGCAAGGAGATTCTGGTGGATGGCATGCCCTTTACCGTCATCGGCGTTATGAAAGAAAAAAGGCAGGACAGCTCCTACAGCGGACGCGACAGCCGCAAGGGCTTCATCCCATCCACCACTTTTCAGACCATGCACACGCACCGCTACATTAACCAGATGATCGTGCAGTGCAAATCGAATAGCCCGATGATGCTCGGCCGTCAGGAAATCTATGAGATCCTTGGCGCCAAATACCGCTTCGATCCCGCCGACCGCGAGGCTCTCAGCATCTGGGACACCACGACTGGCTTCGCCTTCCTGAAGACCTTTTTTGCCGCCTTCCAGGCCTTCCTGGTCGGAATCGGCATCGCGACTCTGATTACGGGCGGCATCGGCGTGACCAACATTATGAACGTAGTGCTCGAAGAGCGCACCAAGGAAATAGGCATCAAAATGGCCCTGGGCGCTCGCAAGAGCTTCGTTCTCTGGCAGTTCGTCTTTGAAACGTTTCTCATAACCGGTGTCGGTGGCACGCTGGGATTTCTGTTCTCCTGGGGTCTCATTTCGCTCTTTCCCTCGTTTGGCCTCGAGGACTACGTGGGCGTGCCCTCCATCGACATTTGGGGCGCCGTGGTCGTCGTCGTGGTGCTTGGCCTCGTCGGCCTGTGCGCCGGCATTTTCCCGGCGCGGCGCGCCGCCAACCTGCAACCGGTACAGGCTCTCAAACTGTTTTAGGTAACCATGAAACTGTCGGTGATATACAACGTCTTTATCCGCGACTTCCGCAAGCAGAAGAAGCGCATCACCCTCACCCTGATGGCTCTGGCCTGGGGTACTATCTCCATAATGCTCCTGATGGGCTTTGGCGAGGGCCTGCACCGGCAGATGGCCCTCCAGCAAAAAGGCATGGGCGACAGGATCGTCGTCCTGTGGGGCGGCCAGACTTCCAAGCCGTACAAGGGCATGGGCAAAGGCCGGCCCATCCGCCTGCATAAAGATGATATCGATTATCTCGCCAGGAGTATCCCCGAGCTCGTCGCCGTCGGCGGTGAATTTCACCGCTGGGGTGTGCGCCTGGAATACAACGGCACCGTCATCAGCGAGCATATCACCGGTGTCACTCCCAACTACGAAGATATACGCTTCCACATCCCCCAGCGCGGCGGCCGCATGATCAACGATCTCGACGTGCAGCTGCGGCGGCGCGTCGCCTTTCTGGGCTGGGGCTTGAAGGAGCGCCTCTTCGGCGACGAGGATGCCGTCGGCAAAAAGTTCCTTGTCCAGGGCATACCCTTCACCGTCATAGGCGTCATGAAGGAAAAGGCCCAGATGGGCTGCTATGCGGGCAATGACGTCGATTTGATGGCTATGCCTATTACCACCTTCGAAGCCATGTTCGGCGACACTATTCTCGACGATATGGTCTATCAAATCGCGGCCCATGATGACAGCAAGAAAATCGAAAAGAAAGTGTTCGAGGCTTTTGCCGCCAGGTACCGCTTCGACCCTACCGACGACCGGGCCCTGTCTACGTGGGATACCGTTGAGACTTCAAAGGGGTTCAACGACGTTCTGCTGGGCATCAAACTTTTCCTGGGCCTGATCGGCGGGTTGACGCTGCTCGTGGCCGGGGTCGGCGTCGCCAATATCATGTATGTCTCCATCAAGGAACGGACCCGGGAAATCGGCGTGAAGATGGCCATGGGCGCGCGCAAATCCTACATTCTCACACAGTTCCTTATCGAAGCGTTGATAATCACCTTCCTGGGCGGCTTCGGGGGTATGTCTGTCAGCTACATTCTCATGGAGGCCTTCAAGCGCATTCCCATAGAATCACAGGTGATGGATTTTATGGGCCGGCCAACGGTATCGTTCGAGATAGGCATCGCGGTCGTGTCCATCCTCGGGATTATGGGCCTGCTGTCGGGTCTTTTTCCGGCCATGCGGGCGGCCTCGGTCAATCCCGTGGAATCATTGAGGTATGAATAGCGCCCCGGCGAAAACAGTTCGGCGA
>JAOUEU010000071.1 GCA_029858555.1 Candidatus Zixiibacteriota bacterium | reverse complement strand
GGAGCTCATGCCGTCACCGTAATACGGGTCAGCCTCCAGCGACCGCTGCAGGTAGTGAACGGCCTCTTCGTACCGCCGGTCTGTTTTGGCATAGTACGCCAATTCCATCCAGGCTATTTTCTCGTCGGGGTATCGCTGAACGAGTTCTTTAAGTAACTCCTCGGCACGCCGAGTATCCCCTTCTCGGCTCGCCTGCAGGCTTCTTATGTAAAGTTGTTCTTTGTAGGTGGCATTCTTGGAGTACTTGACAGCGCGCTCCAGCGCGCCGGGTACGCCATGGTAGACGAGGCAGTAATGGGCCATGGCAAAAGTCGAGTCGTAACGTACGGCCATTTTATAGCACTCCTCGGCCTCCTTGAAGTATTTGCGGCCGTAGTTTTCGACCCCTTCCAGATACCAGCGGTAGGCCTCGGCCGATCGAGTCGTGACGTCGGCAATCGACGGGTCGTATTCCTGCCGGGCCGCAGGAGGGAGTGACAGATCGTTCTTGACAAGAACCGTGAGAGAATCGACCAGGGTAAAGACGTCCCCATCATGTTCCAGTCTATGGGAGGCGACGACGTCACCCGATGAGACCTCCATAAGCTGCGCTGTCAGCATGATTTGCGGATGGGCTTGGAGGATGTTGCACAGCAGAATGAACCTGGCCCGGGTTTCGCGGCCCACATCGGATATGAATTCACCGTCAACATTGTGGAGAGTAGTCACCCCCAGGCGCTTCAGAACTTCATAAAGCCGCAGGTTGGCAACGACTTGTACATACCGGGACTCAGAAAGATCGGAGATCAAGAGGTTGGTAATGGCGTCGCTCATCCAGTCTCTGTCTTCTTCCTGTGGAAGATTATTGATGCACATTACAACGACACGGTTCTCGGCGGCGATAGCCTCGTGGGTAGGATGAAACTCGATATCCCAGGGTTTTAGTGTCAGGACCAGCACGACGACGGCCGCTACAGCGGCAGCCCGCCACAAATACGTCAGTCGCGTCCTGCGGGATGTCTCCACGGTCTTGTCGGCCTGCGGGCGTTTTATATCCGTTACCCGGCCGCTCAGATCTTTGAGAAAAGGCTTCAGAGCCGGATCGTCGCGCAGTAACTCCGATGCTCTCAGCAGGTGTCGAGCCTCTTTCTGACAGTACGGGCAGTCGATAAGGTGGGCTTCAAGTGCATCCTGATCCGACGGGCTCAGCATTCCCAATTCCCAGGCGTGCAGCAGGCGGCCCAATTGCTTGTCTGTGCACTCACTCATCTGCCAAATTCTCCTCTTCCAGGCAGGCTCGCAGGGCGGCTCTCGAGCGTGAGAGAATCGTATAGAGGTTGTTTGTCGTAACTTTCAGTCTGGCACAGACTTCCTCGGTGGTATACCCTTGACTGTGTAAGCTGATGACACGAGCATAACGGGGGTTGACCCGGCTGATCTGCACCAGACATCTCTTCAACCTTCGCTTCAAATCCAAATCCGTAGATGACGGCCGTAGCGCGGCCTGCGCTTCCGAAACCTCGGCAAGCTTTCGCCGATAAGTAATCTTATCGCGAATATATTCTATGGTCTGGTTCTTCATAACCGTCTGTGCCCAGGCCGCAAAGCTGCTTTTGATCTCGATTTCTCGGTACGACTTGGCAATCTTGGCCAGGGCTGCCTGCACAACATCCTCCGATTCGTGCCTGTCTAAACCTTTATGACGGGCGAGAATCCAAAAGCTTTCACTTAGACTGTGAAAAAGCTGGGTTGCAGCCGCTTTATCTTCCTGGCAGGCTTTCAGATACAGGCAGTTGATGTCCACTGCATTTTCTCGATATCACGGTACTGAGAGCAGACTGTAGCGGTGCCGCCGGTCATGGTGACGAACGGATGAAGGTTTGTCCACTCTCATGTGCTACTCCCATGGCTGTAGCAGCTGCCTCGAGTCGACCTTGCTTTTGACGACCAAGTCGCTTCGGCCAGAATAGCAGACCGGACGGAGAAGTCAAGATAAATCTCTGGCCGCCGGCTCTCAGGCCGGCGAGTATCTGTAAAGCAGTTGTCATCATTCTTCACTTCCCCGATCGATTCGATTAGGTGTCTGCATTCTTTTGGGTCCATTCGAGTCGTTGTACCATCCTCTTGGAGTCTCAATAGTCCGGCGTGTAAGATTCCTGCTGCGACTCCATCAGAGACCGGGAAAAGCGTTCGCCGATTCATACCGATCCGCTCAAGCTGATTCAAAATGCCCCGCTCATATTTAGCCGGGCTGATCCCTTACCGCAGACCGTATATGTCTGGCTGTTGCTCACGAAATGCATGATTGGCCCGATCCTCTACGTCATTTCCCGGGTCTGGAATTGTGAAGGCGCCGCCTGTGCCTCACGTTTGAATCTTTTACGACAAGCCTCACCGGGACGGTCTCACGTTATTCGAAGTTATCAGGGGACACAGGTGCGACACTTCGCTTAATTTATGGTGTCTCCATTACTTGTTTGTGAGGGAATCGAATTCCGAATCGCCTTGTGGCACCAGGACTTAAGCCGTATTGTGGCCAGACTGCGACCGTTTTTTGCGACCTATACTTTCCGTTCCGCCACGAACATCTCGCCCTGATATACTACACTGAATTCCTTCTCCACCAGGTACAAATGCCTGTCCAGGTCGATAATCGCCCGGCAGATATCGCTGTCGGCAGAATGTCGCGCAACCGCCTGGAACTCATCCGAGGTGCTCGTACGGCTGGCTGTCTCACTTCTGGGATAGGTATTGTGGGAGTACTTGTCCGAGAAGTAATAGCCGGCGTACTTCGCCCTGCTTCTCATCCTCCCATAGGCCCAGTTCTTGAATCTGAAGAAGCGGTTGACACTGTTGAAGCGCTTGATAACCGAAATGTTTCCACCGATATTGTCATGACAGCAGGTTCGACACATCAGATACCTTGCTTGCGAGTTGATAGCATAATCCAGAGCTCCATCCGTGACGGCGCCACATGCTCCAAAGAACACCACGGCGGTCGGCTGCACAGCCAACAGGGGCGCGAAGACGTCATCTTTCACGAAAGAGTAATTGTCGGGAATGCGAAACCCTCTTACAAGCCGATAGATCCGATCCCAACCCGGGTCGATATCCGTTCCGAGGACCCTTACACGTGGGAGCCGCGAAGCAAGATCGCATGCATGCCGTCCGAAGACACACGCAGGATTGACGATAACGGTGTCAACCGAATCGTGATCGGCGAGCATCTGAACAATAATGCTTTTCAGGTAAGCATCACGCCGACCTCGGTAGTGCTGTCCCCGGAAGGACGTGTAGGGGAAGTACTCGCTCGGAAAGCCGGGGAACTTTCTATCCCATAGTGCGGTCAGGGAACCGGTATGCTGCTTGATTCCTTGCCGTTCGACGTGCGGTTCGATGATGTGCCCCTGTCGAAACAGGTCGAGCAGCCCCGCGAAGGCCGCGAGGGGTATTTCGCGTTCATCGTTTGTCACAGTCTGCCCTCCATCGAGCCGTGCCGGAGCCTTGGCGAATCCAACCCATTTCAGCGTGTTTTTCCCCTTGACAAGAGCCTCAAACCCAATATATTTCATTAGTTTCTGAATGCAATGAAAAAAATGGATATTGAAGAGAAGAACAGGTTTATCGAATCCTGGGGATCAATGGGGATTCTCTGGGGTATTAACCGGTCGATGGCGCGAATTCATGCCTTTCTTCTGGTCTCGGAGGAGCCGGTCGATGCCGAGGAGATATCCAACCATCTCAGCATTAGCCGCGGAAATACGAGTATGTGTTTAAAAGAACTGAGGAATTGGGGTGTAGTACAGCGAGTCAATTTATCCGGTGACCGGAGAGATTTCTACATCACCGAACCTGACGCTTGGAGAATGCTTTATAGAATCGCCCTTAACCGGAAATCAAGGGAGTTTGACCCGGCCCTTCATGCCCTGAGGCATCTGCTGGCGGAGGCTGATATGCAAGGATCTGAGAAAGTGCACGAAAGGCTGTCCCAGGTTGAGGAAATTCTGGCTACTCTGGACCATGTAATATCGAAATTTCTGGAAAGTGAGACAAGAACCAGGACAATGCTGGATTTCATTAAGACCATGGCTCCGAAATGACAGGAACGCAAAGGGTGTTTTTTTATCTGAAACTTTCAGTTACTTCTGAACGTACTGAAAGATGCGGATAATTCGGCGACCCTTAAATAAGGAGACAGGAGCATTATGAAACAGATTTCAAAAACCCTTTGTGTGAGAGCCATCAGCTGGCTGTTGCCGGTAATTGCGGTCGCGGCCGGTGCAAGGGGCTCCGATGCCCTGGAAGACACAGTGTCTGCGAACATGGTTCTGGTTGAGGGCGGCATGTTTGAGATGGGCGATGTCTTTGGCGAAGGGAGAGAAAATGAAAGACCGGTCCACCAAGTCACACTGAGTGATTTCTTCATCTCCAAGTATGAGGTGACAGTTGCCCAGTTCAGACAATTTGTCGAGGAGACGGGGTACAGGACCTCGGCTGAGGGTCTCAACGATGTCGACGCCCGCGGTAAAATCATGAAGAGGTTTTCTTCAGAGAATCTCACGGTTCAAGAGAGACAGAAACTCCATGAGGAATTCCTGAAACACTGTGGTGCCGGATTCTGGGATGCTGAGAAACGCCAGTGGACCGGTTACAATCCGCTTACTACCTGGAGAAACCCGGGCATCGAACAAACGGCAGACAATCCTGTGCTGGCAGTCTCAGATGATGATGCTATGCAGTACTGCAACTGGCTCAGTGAAAGGGCAGGTTTACCTGTTGCCTATGACTTGGAGACCGGAGGGATATTGGGTGAAGATGGTAACCCGACGGACAACGTTACCAGCGTCAAGGGTTATCGGTTACCGACCGAGTCCGAGTGGGAATATGCTGCCAGAGAAGGCGGTCGCAGAGTAAGGTTTGGAAATGGAAAAGACATCGCCAAATCATCCGAGATGAATTTCCGCGCTGATGATGGCGAATACGAGTATTTAGAATTGGGGCAGTACCCGAAGGGAACTTCACCTGTCGGCAGCTATCCTCCAAATAGCCTGGGATTATATGATATGAGCGGCAACGCCTGGGAATGGGTCAGCGATAAATTTGCCACATACACAAATGAAGCCAGAACAAACCCTTACGGCACCGGTGCCAGAGGCCATGCTCTGAGGGGCGGAAGATGGGGCGGTGATGCTTCTGAGGCCCGAGTTTTTAGCCGCAGCTCTTGGGTCAGAAATGACAGGTGTAATAATTCAGGTTTTCGTATAGCCCGGTCGGCTAATTGACCAGCGGAAATCAACAGCTCTGAATTTGAGTCGAATTTCGCATGGGCCGATTGGCGCTTGGGTACGCAGACAGCTGGTGACGAAGGCCTTTTCATAGGTGGCCAAATTGTGACCGGTTCCTGGTAGCTCTCATCAAGTGAATCGGATTCGAAAACCCTTGACAACGGCGTCGTTTTTGCTGTATGTATAATAGCCCTTGGAAGAGATTCTCAGCCCCAACTCCCCTTAAGATTGCGAGCGATAAGTGCGCGTTACTGTGCGTAACGTCTCGGTGAGGAACGGAAGGGATTTCGAAAGCTTCCTGGCAGTCCCCAGGCGTATCTATGACGGTCAGTCGCCCTGGGTGGCTCCTCTGAATCGTGAGATTCGCAGGAAGCTTGACCCCGGTCAGAACTCCTTCTTCCAGTATGGAAAAGTGAACCTGCTGGTAGCGCATTACAGCGATGCCACGCCCTGCGGACGTGTCGCCGCAATCTTTAATCCCCGTCACGAAGAGATTCATGGCGAGAAAATGGGTTTTTTCGGGCTGTTCGAGTGTGTCAACGCTCCCGAGCCCGCGAGAGCTCTCATGACAGCCGTTCTCGGGTTGATTGACAAAGATGGCTGCAAGTCTATCCTGGGTCCCGTGAATCTGACCACCAATGACGAATCTGGTTTCCTTGTCGAGGGATATGAACACCCTCCGACCTTCATGTGCAATTACTGCCCGCCTTATTATCACGACCTTATGGCAGCTTGCGGGTTCAGCAAAGCGGTTGACACCTTCTCCTATATGGCCAGGCTCAATCACCGGTTCCCTGACAAATACTATCGTCTGGTCAGAAAGGCCGAAGCCGATCCGAGAATCACGTTAAGGCAATTCAGCAAGACTACCGCCGGGGATGATATCCTCACCATTGCCGATATATATAATGAATCATTCAGAGAAACGTGGGGATTTGTACCGATGTCAGAAGGCGAGGCGCGCGAGCTTGGCCGAGGCTTGATCCCCATAGCTGACTTTGATCTCGTCTGGATCGCGTACTACGACGGTGAGCCGGTCGGCGCCATACTCGGGTTTCCGGATATCAACGAAATCTTGATCAAGCTCAACGGGCGGCTGCTCCCTTTTGGATTCTTACGCTTCATTTTCGGTCTTACCAAAATACGAAGTATGCGCGTAGCTGCCCTGGGGGTGCGGCCTCAATTCAGGAAATTGGGGATTGAGACGCTGCTCATTCACAAGGTACACCAGAGGGTATTGACACGGCCATACCAACGATCAGAATTCTCGGTGGTGATGGAAAACAATTTCAGAATGCGTAACCTTCTGGAACGATTCGGATTCGAACAGCGCCAACGTTTCCGACTTTACTCCAGGACACTGCCGGGGTAGATATGAGAAGGGACAGGCTCAAACTTCTGCTGATTGCTCCCACTGCCCTGGACTGGTCAGGGCAGCCAATAAAGGAACGGCGTTTGCATCTGCCCTGCCTCACTTTGCCTATGTTGGCGGCAGTAACTGGTGATGAGGTTGATACAAGAATCATCTATGAAACCGTCGAAGACATTCCTTACGACGAGAAGTGGGATCTGATAGGACTTACCGGAATGGGCTCGGGCATCGTGCGGGCCTGGCAAATCGCCGACGAGTTCAGAAGTCGCAGCGTGCCTGTTGTCATCGGTGGCATTGGGGCCAGCATTAGCGACCCGGCATGGTCGTTGGCCCACTGCGACGCGGTGATCAGAGGCGAGGCCGACGAGCTTTTGCCGCAGGTGATCACCGACTTCTCAGCCAACCGATTGCAGCCGGTTTACCAGGCTGAATCTCTGCCCGATCTCAGCCGGCTACCGGTGCCTCGATACGAACTGATGAACCGATGGCGTATGGGCATTTGGAGACCGGTTCAGACCACACGGGGCTGCCCGCACTCCTGCAGCTTCTGCTCCGTAACCACTTTTTTCCACCACAGCTACCGCATGCGCCCAATCGACCAGGTGATTCGTGACGTCAAGGCGGCGCGCCGATACGGCAGCCGACACATCGCGTTCATTGACGACAACATGTCAGGCAATCTCGATTACTGCGCTGATCTCTGGGAGGCTCTGATTCCTCTTCGGATCATTTGGATGACCCAGTGCAGCATCACGCTGGCCGAGAATCCGTCTCTTTTGAAACTGGCTCACCGTAGCGGCTGCCGCCTGGTTTCGGTGGGCATTGAATCGACAGATGAGCAAAGCCTCAAGAGCGTGGGAAAAGAGTGGAATGAGCCGACCAGATACCGGGATTGGATTGCCGCCTTCAGGGAACACGGTATTGAGGTGTCGACCGAGATGATTGTCGGTTTTGATACCGACGACGCCTCCGCCCTTGGCCGCACCCTGGAGTTCATTCAGGGCAATCGAATCGCCGTACCCCGGGTTCATATCCTGACACCCATACCAGGTACGCCTCTGTTTGACGAACTTGAACGCACCGGTCGAATTACCCGGCGCGACTTCGCAGCGTACACAGGTTCCAGGGCAGTCTTCAAGCCGGCTCAGATGGACCCGGCCGATCTGGAAAAGCGCTACTGGCAACTGTATGAAAACCTGTTCAGTTGGCGCTCGATTCTCCGTCGGCTCGTACCGTCGGAAACTTCGCTGGGACTATACATGAAGGCCGTCGTATGGGCGGCCAATATACGATACCGCCGACATGTTAAAGCCAGAATCTCTCCCGGGATTTTGTGAGGGTATGTTATGCGCGTATTGCTTGTCAGGCCTCCGGTTCCAAAGTATACGATCGGACTTAAGCATGTCATGATCTGTGAGCCGCTGGAACTTGAATACCTGGCGGCCGGTCTTAAAGACCACGAGGTCGAAATCCTTGACCTGATCCTCGAGCGAGACTTTGAAGTACGTCTGTGGAGATTCCGTCCGGAGGTCGTGGGGTTGAGTTGCTATATCAGCGGTGTCAACGAAGTAATCAAACTCTGCCGTTTGATCAAGCGTTGGAATCGGGAATGTCTTACGGTCGTGGGGGGAGTGCACGCATCGGTGGCGCCTGAGGACTTCGCAGATCCCGCGGTTGACTGCATATGCCTGGGGGAGGGCTGCGCGACTATGGCCCGGGTGGTGGCAGCACGGCGGAATGGACACGCGCTTGTTGGTCTCCCCGGTCTTGCTATACCGTCAGGGCCACAACAGGTGATAAGGACCGCCCCGGCGCCTTACATGATTGAGCCGGACAGTCTCCCGCTGCCTCGTCGGGATCTGACCGCCCACCTTCGCAGCCGCTACTACTACCTGTTCCACCAGCCGGTGGCCACAATGAAAACGACTTGGGGTTGCTGGTATAATTGCGACTTCTGTATGACCTGGAATGTCACCGGTGGACAGGCCTACAGCCGTAGCCCGGAATCGATTGTGAGAGAACTGGAATCGATTCGCGAATCGGAAGTATATATTGTCGATGACATTTTCCTTATCAATTCTCGTCGGCTGCTGGAAACCGCGCGTCTTATCCGAGAGAAAGGAATTAGAAAACGCTTTCTTGTTTACGGCCGTGCTGATTACATCGCTGAGAGCGAGGATGTCATCAGGGTGTGGGCGGATATCGGACTCACCGCGGTTATCGTAGGACTGGAAGCCAATACTCACGATGAACTGGCCAGCCTGGGTAAGAAGACCACGACCGACCAGAATCGCCTGGCTGTCGAAATTCTGCGTCGCCATAGGATCGACACGTATGCTTCCCTGATTGCCCAGCCCTGGTACGAGCGGTCCGACTGGGAACGCCTTTTCTCGTTTATTCGGGAAGCCGGCCTGTACTATGTGAATATTTCACCTTTGACACCCCTGCCGGGCAGCCCTCTCTTCAAAAGATCAGAGGCTATTCTGACGATCCCGCGACAAGCCCACGGCTTATGGGACCTGACCCACTGCGTACTCCCCACTGGAATGTCGCTCAAACAGTACTACCGCGAACTGCTGCGACTGTATGCCCGCACCGTGCTGTCGCTTCGTCGCGCCGCTCACCTCACCCTGAGAACCAGACCTCCGGTATGGTCGCTCCGCTACCTCCGTCTCTGGCTTGGCGCGGCTCGCATTTTCATCCAGTTTATCAACGCGCATCGCCATCACACCGGGCGTGGTCTGAAGCGGGCGATGGATAGAGGAATACCGAACGATGGTCTTGGTTTCCAGGGTGCCACTATTCAACTCTCCGATTCACGTGAAGAGGAGAGCGCCTCTTTCGGTTATGGCAACGAGAAGATCCAGCGGGTCGGCGGCCCCGCAGACGACGGTCGGTGGCCGCTCGATCCATACCACGGCTATTTTCGGGATCACCCCGTGGCAGACGACGGCGGTCACCTGTTGGATCTCCCGTCGGCTCGGCGGTGGCGCAAGGTGGTGTCCTGGGGCATCGCCAAACGGCTCTATACGTATCAGCAGCCCTTTGACCGCAAGGCGGGCCCGGTGTGCACGCTCGACGGCCGGGAGTATCGCATGGCTTCTTCGTATGACTATCTGGGCCTGCTCGGGCATCCTGAGATCGAAGCTGCTGCGTGCGATGCGATTAGACGGTACGGCACCGGTACCGGCGGGGTGAGACTGTTAACCGGTTCGACCGCGCTGCACCACGAGCTCGATGAAACGATTGCTCACTTTAAAGGTGTCGAGGCCTGCGCCTCGTTCAGTTCCGGTTATGTGGCCAACCTTGCCGTGATATCGGCTCTCTTCAGGTCGGGTGACCGGGCCATTCTGGATTCACATGCCCACCGAAGCATCAGTGACGCCTGTCGGATGGCGCTCGTCCAGACGGAAACGTTCGCCCACAATGACCTGGAGGCGCTCGAAGACGCGCTGCGCACGTCTCACCGTTGCCGACGAACACTGGTGGTGGTCGAGGGTGTCTATTCCATGGACGGCGACACCTGCCCGCTCCCGGAAATCGTTGCCTTGCGCAAGCGATACGGCTTTTTCCTGATGGTGGACGAAGCGCATTCGTTTGGCGCGCTGGGCGCCACCGGGCGGGGCGTTGATGAACACTACGGGGTTTCACCCGGCGATGTCGATATCTGGATGGGTTCGCTGTCCAAGGCCATCCCCTCGTGCGGCGGATTTATTGCCGGCTCCCGAGAGTTGATCATCTATTTGCATCATGGTTCGGCACCGTTCATGTTCTCCGCCGCAGCCGCGCCGGCGACGGCCGCCACGGCCCTGGCGGCCATAAAGGTTCTGCGGAGAGAACCCTGGAGAGTAAAGCGTCTGTCGGAAAACGCCTCCTTTCTGAAATCAGGTCTGAGCGAAATGCGCTTCAATACGGGGACCACGGCCTCGCATGTCATACCGGTCATAATTGGGTCGGACGAAGCAACCTATGCTTTCTCTCAAGCGCTTTTCAAGCGGGGTACCGTGGCCCTCGGTATAGTCGCCCCTGCCGTGGCCCATGGATCTGCCCGTCTGCGCCTGTGTGCTACCGCGGCCCAGAATCGAGAGCTCCTCTCAGAGGTTCTCGCTGACTTCAGAGTGTGCCGTGGAACTCTCAAACCCAAAGACAATGAACGTGCGTACATGACGCAAGGCGACGGATAGAGATGAAGGTCAAGGAACCTCAGACCACCGGAAGCCAACTGCAATTTGTGGTCGAGCGCTCGATCCGCCGGATTGACGCCACCGTGTGGGATTCCATAAACGCATCGTGCGGGCTCTACTGGACCCACCGCTTCCTGAGCTGCATGGAATCATCCGGCGTTGCCGACGCCACTTACTGGTATCTGCTGGTTTACCGTGGAAACGAACTAGTAGCCACGGCTGTTTTAACGAGCTTTGTCGTGTCGCTGGACCTGTTGCTGCCCCGTTACGTGCAGCGGCTGTGTGGAGCCGTCCGCCATATCTGGCCAAGCTTCTTCCGTCTTCGTATGCTCTTTTGTGGAATACCGATATCTATCGGCAAGCACACGCTGGCGTTCTCCGACAAAGTCAGCGCGGAAGAACTCCTGGACTCGATAGATCACCGCATGACCCAGATCGCGCGCGCGGGGGGTATTCGTTTTCTGTGCTTCAAGGAATTTGTCGATAGCGATTTTCCTGAAATCAGGAAGCTCGAGAACTCCGGCTATATTCGCGCTCACAGCATTCCGCGCGTCCGGCTAAACGTTAACTGGCCATCCTTTGGTGACTATCTTCAATCCATGCGGCATGGCTATCGCCGCAGGATTCGCCAGAGTCTGTCTCAACTTGGCATCACTGACTACGCCTCCTCCTCACTGCTCGACAGCAAAACTCGCACCGGTCCGCGTCTGGCTGCGGCTGCCTTCCGACCGGAGCATGTAACACGCATGCACGCCCTCTACCTCGAGGTAATGCGACGTGCCACGGTCAAGCTGGAAGTTCTAAACCGATGTTTCTTCGAACAGCTGACCACTTTTATGCCGAACGACCTGGTTCTGCTATATGTCGAGGACAAAGGTAATATTCAAGGCACCGCGCTGTTGGGCCGTAGCGAATCCAATTTGAACTTCCTTCTTGCCGGAATCGACTATGAGCACCGAGACCAATACCAGACATATTTTAACCTGCTCAACGGAATTATCGCTTATGGAATCGAACACGGCTTCGGGAGCATTGATCTGGGCCAGACAACTTATCAGGCCAAGCAACGACTCGGCGGCAAGGTTGAGCCCGTGTATTTCTATTTGCGCTGCCTGTCGCCCGTTATTCACCTCCTGGTGCGCTGTTTCAATCAGGTGTTGTTTCCGGCGACCCGGTTGCAGCGCTGGCACGTTTTTCGAGAATCAAACGACTGATCTGCAGATCACCTTCAGAGTCGTCCTAGCCTGTTATCGCCGGCCTGACCGCCGCATCAACACCAGTATGAGAGCGGGTAGCAGAAGCAAATCGGCAACGGCTGCTATCAGAATTGTCAGTGCCGAAAGGCCTCCGAAGTAAACGGTGGGCACGAAACGAGCCGGCAGCAGCGAAGCGAAACCGATCACCAGGATGATGGTGGTGGTCAGCACTGGCAGGCCAACCTCTCTGAAGGCCGTCTGCAGGCCTGTTTCCACTTCAGCCCCAGCCTGCCTTTCTTTTCTATAGCGGTATATCAGGTGAATGGTGTCATCGACCACAATGCCGAGCACAATGGCGGCAATCATCACGGTGGATATGTCCAGTGGAACGGACAGCCAGCCCATCGTGCCGAGTACCACGATAACGGGCACGAGATTTACGGCGATGACCGCCAGAGCGGTTCTCCAACATCCGCCCAGTATCGACAGCAGGAGCACCACCACCCCTAACGCGACGGCGAAACTATTAATCTGCGTGGAGACAACAAAATCTTCCACCCGTGCAAAGTAGGCTGCGATTCCGGTTATGGTCGTCTGATAGTTCGGCAGATGCCGATCAAGCAGATCCTGCGTCTTGTCCAGCGTCAATTGCAGTTGGTCTGAGCCGAGCAGATGGGCGCGGCAACTGATGCGCACGGTAATGATAGAATCCGTCCGGTCAACGTAGCTGCCGCCGGCGGCCGGTCGAGTCACGAGATCCCAGAGCTGCGCCGGCACCAATCCCTTATCCAGATATAGAGGCGGTCTGAGCGAAGCCGCACGTTTTGGTTTCGATAGCTCCGCCTCGACAATAAAATCCGCGGCCGAAATAACAGAACCAATGCCCTCGAGCGCCCTGACACTGTCTTCGAAACCAACGATCTGTGCGATCGCCTCGGCAGCGCGTCGCTCGGGGATGTCGACCAATATCTCCAGCGGCAGCACACCTCCGAAGTTCGCATCGATAAACTTGAAGGATTCGGTGACGTCCGTATCTCTGGACAAATATTCCAGATGGTTCGATTCTACCCTCAGGCGCTGGATACCCAGGCCAGCCAGGAGTGTCAGCCCCACAATGGCTGTTACGAACAGCCCCGGGCGGGGGAGAATAGCAGCCTGGAGCTTCGGAATAAACCGCGCCACAAATCCGGTGCCTATTCTCTCTCCAGCCTGTCCCGACCCTCCGGCAACAAGAATGACCAGAGCCGGCAGAAAGAAATTGGCAAGAACTGTGCTGATAATGACACCGCAGCCTACGAAGATGCCGACCTCTCGAATACCCGGTAGCGGGCTGATCCCGAGCGACATAAATCCCAACCAGGTGGTGACACCGCAGAGAAGATTAGGAATTACAAGCAGTTGCCAGCACCGGATCACCTGTGACCGTTCACCCACCCTCACTCTGGAGCGATACACACAGGCGAGATGATGAATCGAATACATCAAGGAGAATGACAGGATCAGAGGA
>JAOUEU010000070.1 GCA_029858555.1 Candidatus Zixiibacteriota bacterium | reverse complement strand
ACGATACGCCCGGGCATAGAACGAGCCAGCTCTTTCCTGGCTGCAAAAAACCCCAGCAGGGGGCCACCGAAGGAGACGGGATTGCCCAGCGGCTGACCTTCACCCACCACAATGTCTGCGCCGTAATCGGCGGGAGTTCTTAGTATCGCCTGGGCTATGGGGTCCACACTCATGATCAGCTTGCCGCCGACACCGTGAACGATGTCCGACACGGCCTCCACATCTTCCAGCAGACCAAAGAAGTTGGGTTGACTCACCAGGACCGCCGCTGTCCGATCGTCAGCCATTTCCTTGATACGCTCGGTGTCCGTCAAACCGTCCTTAACCGCCGCCACTGCCAATTCCGCGCCGCGGCCGGCCAGGTACGTCGCGATCACCTCCCGATAAAGGGGATTGACCGTCTCCGAGACAATCACTTTGCTCTTTTTAGTCACCTTTGTAGCCAGAACCATGGCCTCGGCGGCGGCCGTAGCGCCATCATACATGGAGGCGTTGGTGACGTCCATCCCGGTCAGGCGGCAGATGTGGCTCTGGAATTCGTAAATCACCTGCAGCGTCCCCTGGGCAACCTCGGCCTGGTAGGGAGTATAAGCCGTCACGAATTCAGGCCGGCTGATTATGGTAGCCACCGCGGCGGGGATAAAATGGTCATAAACCCCGCCCCCGGCAAAGCAGACCAGCCCTTCGCGGCTGGTACCGGCCAGGCTCCTGATTTCCCGCAGTAATTCCAGCTCAGACAGACTGGGTATATCCAGCGGCTTTTTCAGCCGCAGGCCATCAGGCATTCCGGCAAGCAGCTCCTCGAAGCTGCCGACGCCTATGCGTTGCAGCATGTTCCGACGGTCATCATCCGTATTCGGTATATATGGCATAACTACATCAAGATTTTCTATCAACAACTCGGCTGCAGGAGCAATCTTTGATCGCTCACGCGCCGACCAGTTCGCCGTAGAAGCCGGCATCAAGCAGTTGCTCGACCTCCGGCGGATTCGAAATCTCCATTTTCAACATCCAGCCGTCACCGTAAGGATCCCTGTTGATGGCCATGGGCTCATCTTCGAGCGCTGAGTTGACTTCAACAACTTTACCCGACAGCGGCGAATATATATCAGAAACCGCTTTAACGGCCTCGATGGTGCCGAAAGATTGCATGTGAGTTAATTCGTCGCCGACCTGGGGCAATTCTATAAAGACTATATCTCCCAGCTCTCCCTGCGCATAATCGGTAATACCTACAGTTGCCGTGTTACCGTCGACCTTCACCCACTCATGCTCCTTGGTGTACTTCAAGTCCTCCGGTATGTTCACTTTTTCCTCCAGCGTTTACAGTCTATTAGCGATCACGAATTGTCACTGATATCTGACGCCACCTCGTCAAGGTCATCTGCGGTTTTCTCTTCGGCGGCCTCTTCTGGTGGTCGCTTAATGGTCACGGCGCTTTTTTTTTCGTCGGGAAGTGGCGCCTTCCGGCGGAAGGTCGTCTCCAAAAACTGGTTATCGTATCGCCCGGCGATGAAATCGGGATGCTCCAGAATCTCTTTATGGAAATCAACCGTAGTGGGTATACCCTCTACGATGAATTCCTCCAGCGCATTCCGCATTTTGCGGATAGCCGTTTCCCGCGTGCGGGCTTTCACGATTAGCTTGGCGATCATCGAGTCGTAATACGGGGGGATGATGTACCCGGTGTAAACCGCTCGGTCGGCCCGAACTCCCGGCCCGCCGGGAATATGTAAAGCGGTGATCTCACCGGGTGTGGGGCGGAAATCCTTATCAACATCCTCGGCGTTGATTCGGCATTCGATCGCGACCCACTTCGGCTTGAGGTCCTCCTGACGATACGCCAGTTTCTCGCCCAACGCCACCCTGAGCTGATCCTGAACCAGATCTACCTCGTAAGACTCCTCGGTAATCGGATGTTCGACCTGAATGCGCGTGTTCATCTCCATGAAGTAGAAATTGCGATCGCGGTCGACAAGAAATTCCATCGTACCCACTCCACGGTAGTTAACCAGGCGGGCGCCGTTGACGGCTGCCAGCCCCATTTTTTCACGCAAATCATCGGTCATAATGGGTGAGGGTGTCTCTTCGAGCAGTTTCTGGTGACGGCGCTGAATGGAACAGTCGCGCTCGCCAAAATGGAAGAAGTTGCCGTACGTATCTCCGATAATCTGAATCTCCACATGGTGCGGATTGAGGATTACCTTTTCAAGGTAGAGGTCAGGATTGCCAAAAGCGTTGCCCGCCTCGCTGGAGGCGATGTGGAACCCGCGCTCGAGTTCGGCGAGTTCCCGGCAGATACGCATCCCTTTACCGCCGCCGCCGGCGACGGCCTTCAGAATCACCGGATAACCCATCTTCTCGGCCAACTCGGCCGCCTCCTCGAAACACGATATTGCCCCGTCCGAGCCCGGGATAACAGGGACGCCGGCCTTTTTCATCAACTCCTTGGCCATCACTTTGTCGCCTAATTGCCGAATCTGGTCGGGAGTAGGGCCGATAAACGTAAGGTCACATGATTCGCAGATCTCGGCGAAATCGGCGTTTTCAGCTAAGAAACCGTATCCCGGATGTATGGCACCCGCATTGGTGACCTCTGCGGCCGATATTATTCTCTTCGTGTCCAGGTAGGATTTGTTCGACGGCCCTTCGCCGATACAGATATCTTCGTCGGCAAAGCGCACGTGCAGGGCATCACGGTCAGCCGTCGAATAGACAGCCACTGTACTCAGACCTAACTCGTGGCAGGCTCTGATGATTCGCAGGGCAATCTCGCCCCGATTAGCGATTAAGACTTTTTCAAACAATCCGTTTCCTTATGTACCGACGGTCTTGCTCTAAACCGCCAAAAACACCAGCGGAATATACGACATATCCCCTTTCTTGACAACCATAAAGGCAAGAACATTGGTGGAATTCGAGCCGGACCGAACCGCTCTAAGTTGCTGACGGTCATAGCTCACGTGCCTGCTCGAACCAGGTTGCAGGCGTCCGGCCGAACAGCCCATCGCCAAGTTTGGAAATTGGCGCGCCGAGCCGCCCCCTAAAACTTTTTGAAATCGCTGGATTTATCCGTTGTATCGCCGCCGCCCTCAGAATCGGCCTGCCAGCGATCGGAGGTTCCGGTAATGCCGCGCAGCCGCAGATCAAAGTCATCCGGATTGGAGGCATGAGCCATCGCCTCCTCGAACGAGATCAGCCCCTGCTTATGCAGTTTCATAATCGATTGGTCAAAAGTCTGCATGCCATACTGCACACCACCCTGTTCCAGCAGGTCAGGGATGTCCGTGGTCTTCTCGGGACTGATTATACATTCTTTGATGGCACCCGAGTTGACCATGATCTCCATGGCCGGCACCCGGCCCGGCATGTCATCACGCGCCAGAAGTCTCTGGCATATGACGGACTTGAGTGTGCCCGCCAGAAGCAGCCTGATCTGCTGATGCTGGTGCGGAGGGAAAAACGATATTATGCGCGTGATCGTCTCAACGACGTTCAGCGTGTGAAGCGTAGTCAGAACAAGATGGCCGGTATCCGCCGCCGTCAAAGCAATGGACATCGTCTCCAAATCGCGGACCTCACCTATGAGAATGACGTCGGGATCTTGACGGAAGGCATGGCGCAGGGCGGAAGCAAAGTTTTCTGTGTCACCGCCTACCTCCCGCTGCGATATTATCGACTTCTTGTCGCGATAAATGTATTCGATGGGGTCCTCGACTGTCAGGATGTTGTCGCATCGAGTGGAGTTCATTTCCTCGATCATGGCCGCCAGGGTCGTAGACTTTCCCGAACCGGTGGTGCCGGTGATGACAATCAGGCCGCGCCGGGCATGGGCTAGGTCTCTTACAGTATCGGGAAGGTTCAGAGTGTCAAATGACGGTATGGTTGTATTGACGGCCCGGATGGCAATACCGGATGTTCCCCTCTGCCGAAACAGATTGATACGAAACCGTCCCAACTTGGCTACGGAAAGGGCCAGGTCCATCTCGTTCTTGCGGCGGAACCGTTCGAGCTGCTTCTCATTGAGCACCTGGGATGTGATTTGATCCATCAGATCGATGGTTACCGGATCGGTGGCAATCTGCTCGAGCCTGCCGTTGACCCGCAGGTGCGGGCGTATCCCCACGCGGATGTGAAGGTCGGATGCCTTACGGTTTAGCATCTCAACCAGCATCTGCTTGAAATTCATGGAAATCCCTTTCCGCTGTTTGCTGTTTAACCTTCCGGATCGATTAGAAACATGGCCTGACCAAACTCGACAAGCTGGGCGTTTTCCACCAGGACCTTGATAACACGACCGCTGACTTCAGATTCGATTTCGTTCATCAGTTTCATGGCCTCGACAATACATACAACCTGACCGACGGAGATCTTTTCGTCGGCCGATACGTAGGGAGGGGCATCGGGGGCCGGCGCAGCGTAAAAAGTCCCTACCATGGGCGATTTGATTTCCGTGTAACGGCCGGTCTCGTCTGCCGCCGGGACTTCCGGAGTCGGGACCACGGGCTCCGGCATACCGTCGGCGGCAGGCGCCGGCCTCGGCGGCGTCGGTGTCTGGACCAGAGCCGGGGCCGTGCTGTGGCCGTTTGAAGGCATACTTTGCCGATGATTGATCTTGACCTTCCGCCCCCAGCTGGAAACCTCGATGGATTCGATGTCGGATTCTTCGACTATCTGTATCAGTTTCCTGATATACTTTTCATTAACAAACATTGTGTCCTTACCGTCAAAAGAGAATAAACCAATCCCTTGAGTTGTCAGGGCAACTCCAGTAAATTTAATACAAAATTAGCATTACAGTTCCAACAAGTTTTTTGGCGCTTTGTTGAGGACTCTCCCACCGGAGCGCGTGACAACGACATCATCCTCAATGCGCACCCCGCCCCAGCCTGAGATGTAGATACCAGGTTCGATTGTTATGACGTTATTTACCATCAACTTATCGGGTGATGCGGCGCCGACTCGGGGCCCCACATGGACAAAAAAGCCGATGCCGTGACCGGTTCCATGACCGAAGTTCTTACCGTAACCTGCCTTAGTAATTATCTTCCGGCAGGCGGCATCCACCTTTTTCGCCTCTATCCCAGCCCTAACTTTCTTAATTCCAGCGACTTGCGCCTTCAATACGAGACTGTAAATTTTCTTCTGCCGTGGAGTAGCTTTGCCTGCCACGACTGTCCGTGTAATGTCAGAGACATAGCCATTGACCTTGGCCCCAAAATCGAAGGTTACCAGGTCACCTTTCTTGATTTTCTTGGCCGAAGCCACTCCGTGGGGCAGCGCTGAGCGGTATCCGGAGGCAATAATAGTCTCAAAGGCCGGGTCTTCGGAGCCAAACATCTTCATCTGGTATTCGAGTTCGGCGGCCAGGTCTCTTTCACGAACACCTGGAGCCACCATACCGAGTACTCTCTCGAAAGCCAAATCTGCGATGTGGGCCGCATGGGCAATATGCTTCAATTCGATGGCATCCTTGACCCATCCCAGCTCCGCGAAGACATTGGCGGCCGGCACCAGGAGTACTTTGGGGAGCGCCTGTTTAGCTCTGTCGCGGCCGGCCACGGACAAATGCTCGCTGTCAAAGCCATAGCGGGAATTGGCCGCGTGGAATCCTGGAAAGTCCTTCAGGGCCGCTAGCATATCTCCCTTTACAGTGTGCACACCGGCGCCGCTGACCTGTTTGTCGGCCTGTTCCGTATACCGTGAATCCGTGAACATATCCGCCTTCCGGCCGGTGATTAGCAGCAGTGCGGCAGAGCCGGTAAAGCCGGTCAGGTAACGCACGTGATCGAGATTGCTGACAATTAAGGCATCGAGGTTCTCCCGCCTCATCTTCTTTCGGAGTTCGCCGATTCGTTTTGCTGACATTTTAACGTCCCTTCTCTTTGACAATCTGTTCCGCCTGGGAAAGCTTCTCCTGCAGTCGGGGGTTCTGACTGCGTTCGGCCAGCGTACGAAAGACCTGGGCCGCCAGCCGGTGATGACCCTGCGCCATGTACAGATCACCCATAGTTTCCGTGTAGAAATATATATCTCTGAGGAATGTTTTCTTCTGGGTCAGGGTCTCTCCCGGGCGAGTGATGGTGATAGTCCGGGTGGTCTCTTTGTGATGGTCTGCCACCGGTGACCTCAGGCCGCGGCAGTGCGGGTCAATCTCCAGAACCCGTTGATAGTGGGCGACGGCCATGATGTCGTCACCCTCGGCCCACTTGATGTCGCCCAGGCCCTTCAGAGCTACGATATTGTCCGGGTCATGAGACAGCACCCTGTAGAACTCCTCGACGGCGGATCGCAGTTGGCCGGCCCGATAAAGAGCCTGCGCGTAAATCAATCTCCCCGATAGGAGGTTGGGCTGCTGGCTGAGGTGCTCCCGGCACAACTCGACCGCCCGGGAACATTTGCCCTCAATTAAGAACTGAGCGGCTTGCGCCGGCCAGTAACCCTCGGCAGCCAGCACGGCGGTGGTGCTTTGCCGGGATTTATCCAGCAGGTTGTCCATAAGATTATAAATATAACGGCTCGCGGCGGGAAAAAGCAAGCACGGCCTGGCCAACGTGATGACCGGTCAGGACCTTTGTCAGCGTTTCAAGTTTTGCAGAACAGCGGTTGTCGACCGCCCCCGTGTGAGTCTTATGCGCTTCACTATCCCTCCGTATGACTGAACGAAATCGGCGCCGACAATCTCGGAAATTTCGTAATCTGCACCCTTAGCCAGGACATCCGGTCTGACCTGACGGATGAGGGCGTCGGGCGTGGCCTCTCCAAACATTACCACGTAGTCGACAGATCTAAGGGCCAGGAGGATCGCCGCCCGGTCACCCTGTTTGTGAATCGGTCGATTCGCGCCTTTCAGCCGACGGGCGGAGGTGTCGGTGTTCAGCCCGACGATGAGAATGTCACCAAACGATTTCGCCCGCGCGAGGTAGTCAACATGACCCCGATGCAAGACGTCAAACACACCGTTGGTAAAAACCACTCTCCTGCGGGCGCGTCTCAGTCTCGTCATCAACCGGGGCAGGTCTTTTCGTTTAATCAGGTTTTTTATCGTCATTTCTCGTAGCGCCCACGTGGTTTAATATTCGAATCTGGTGGTCGAGGTTTCCACTGTCTGCACCTGAATCATCCTTGTCCCGGAACCGACGGCGGAATTGACCGTCTTCTTTTTCCTCTCGATATCCCGCGACAGCAGAGTGGCCACTTCGACAAGTCTCTCGGTCTGAATATCGAAAAAGGAAGTCATGCCGGCAAGACTGTCGAGTACATTTGCCGACAGGCCAAACCTCTGCGCGATGTCGTCGAGATTACAGCCCATGAGTCGAGCCAGCACTTGCGGTTTACTGTGCGCTTCCGATACCAGGCGGGCGACCAGCCGACCGTCGAACCGCAGGGTGTCAGTAATCGTGGTGGCCTCGAACAGGCTCAGCCTGTCACCCGTCCAGGCGGTATACGGCACCTCCTGGTAAACGATTTTGCCTATCTCCAGTTTTTCGCCGGCCAGATGACTGAATCGGGCGTTCCACTGAGCCGCCTCCTCGGCTGCCATTTTCTCCGAAGTATAGGCTTCTTTCAACGACCGGGCGGCATCGGGAGAAAGAATAGAGTCGATGCGTCTAAAAACCTCATCGTAACCAGATACCGAGGCAGCTCGGCCGGCGTCATCAAGCTGGTACACGATAGGCATACCTATCATCGCGTCCAGCAAAGGGTTCTGCAGGCGGGCCGTGTCGGTTCTCAATTCATATGACTCGACAACGCCGGTTAGCATATAGCCGTCCGCCAGTTCGTGAATATCATAGTGCACCGTCACTTCCGTGTAGACTGTGTCCGCGGTCCTGTTGTTGGTCGTGACACGCTGGTCCGTCACCGTAAACCGGACGTCGTCCGGCGGACTGAATGTGAAGCGGGGACCTTCAGCGGAACCACAGCCGATACAAAAACACAAAACGGTAATAAACGGGGAAATTTGTCTTACCGACTTCACGCGTCGTCTAAGACCGCGAGATCGCCGCAGCCAGATTGCCGTTGGCAACATTCCGCTCCAGTTCCTTGCGGAGTTCGTCTTTGGTGACGGTAGCCGTACCTATTTCGCCGACTGTTATCCCGGCCCCGGCGTTCGCCGCAAGAGCCGCCTCAGCCAGCCCCGCCCCGGCGCACACGGCCGATACAAAAGTGGCAATAACGGTATCACCGGCACCCGTGACATCGAATACCTGTCGCGCAAACGTCGGGATGTGGGTAGGTTCGGCGTCGGACTGAAACAGAGACATGCCGTCAGAGCCACGAGTAATCAGAATCGATCGGGCCTGGAGCTTCCTAAGCAGACCGTTACCGACCTCGATCAGGTCGCTTTCGGTCAGAATCCGCCGACCGTAGGCAAAGCCGGCTTCGTGGTGATTGGGGGTTATGACCGAAACATTGCGATAATTGAGAAAATTCGTCTCCTTGGGGTCGACGGCAACAAAGATGTCGCGGGCCAGACAGATTTGAGTGACTTGCTCCAGAAGCGATTTGGTGATCACGCCTTTGCCGTAATCGGAGATTATAACGGCCTTTATCTTGTCGACGACCGTGTTAAAGCGGTGTAAGACCTTCTCTTCCATCTCCTCGTCGAGAGGATAAGCATCTTCCCGGTCCGCCCGCACGACCTGCTGACTGTGAGCGATCACTCGGGTTTTTATGGTGGTGCGGCGCTGCCGATCGTTGATGAGAAAGTCCGATGAGATCGATTTCTGCTTCAGCAGCTGGCTTACTTTAATTGAGGCTTCGTCTTCGCCGACCGTCCCCAGCAAGATCGGCTCGTCACCGAGGGCTCTGATGTTGGCCGCCACGTTGGCCGCCCCGCCGAGCAAGATCTTCTCGGACTGTATCTCCACCACCGGCACCGGCGCTTCAGGGGATATCCTGTTCACCTGGCCGAAGAGGTATTCGTCCAGCATGACATCGCCCAGGATCAAAATCTTGGCCTGGCCGATTCTGTCAGTCATGGCCCTGATACTCTCGGCGTTCAACGGCATATCATCGCGTCCCAACTGTTCGCGCAGAACCAATTAGCTCTGCAAATGAGTTGACTTGAGCGTTGAATATATTAAAATGAAGTTCCTTAAACAAGTGAAGAAATAAGTCCGCAACCAGAAAAAGGAATTATATAAAGATGGGTCAAAACCAACCACAACCGCAGCAGCAGATCAATATCGAGCTGGGTGAAAAGGAAGCCGAGGGGATTTACGCCAATTTGGCCATGATTATCCACTCCCCCACTGAAATGATCATCGATTTCGCCCGGGTCATGCCCCGCCTCCCCAAGGCCAAGGTACTGTCCCGTATCATTATGACTCCCATGCATGCCAAGTTACTGCAAAAGGCTCTGACCGACAACATCAAGAAATTCGAAGAGCAGTACGGGGAGATCAAGCTGCACGGTGTCCCGGGGCAGGCGGCCAAAACCATTGGTTTCCAGTCCAGCACTACTGACGTGGAGGGTGGCAAATGAGTCAGGGTTACTTCGCTTTTGTGCTCCACAGCCATCTTCCCTATGTTCTTTCCCACGGCCGCTGGCCCCATGGCACGGACTGGTTGTGCGAGGCCGCCGCGGAGACTTACCTGCCCATACTCCGGATTCTCAACGAACTGGTCGAAGAGGGCTGTAAGCCAAAACTCACGATAGGCCTGTCGCCCGTCCTCTGTGAGCAACTCGCCGACAACTCCTTTAAGGAGGAGTTTGTCGTCTACCTCAACCAGAAGACTCGGGCGGCGGAACACGACAGTGAGGAATTCTACAAATATGGTCAGGAGAATATGCTGGCCAACGCGCACATGTGGGAAAAGTTCTACAATCTCAATCTGGAACACTTTAACAACATCGGCCACGATATCCTCTTTGAATTCAGGAAATTGCAGGATGACGGGTATCTCGAAATCATGACGTGCGGCGCCACCCACGGATACTATCCGTTGCTGTCCCGCGACGAATCATTGCAGGCTCAGACCAAAATGGCCGTTAAAAACTACCGCAAGCATTTCGGACGCCCCCCGCGCGGTCTCTGGCTGCCCGAGTGTGCTTACCGTCCGCGTTACGAATGGACTCCGCCGGTACCCATCCGGGGCCGGCAGTCGCCTTACATGCGCAAGGGCGTGGACGAGTTCCTGAGTGAAAACGGGCTGGACTTCTTCGTCATCGACTCGGTTCTCTTGAAAGGCGGTAAATCGATCGGCGTGTATATTGATCGGTTCGAGGCCCTCAGACTGCTGTGGGGACAGTTCGAAAAAAGCTACGTCCAGCGTGATGAAGAAAAAGAGAAAACACCGCGTGAAGTCTACCTGGTATCATCAGCTCCCGAAGGCAAGAAGCCGACGGCTATCTTCACCCGGGACCCCGAGACGGGGTTGCTGGTCTGGTCCGGCGAGCACGGCTACCCCGGAGACGGCAATTATCTCGATTTCCACAAGAAACGCTTTCCGGGCGGCCACCGGTACTGGGAGGTTACATCGGCCAAATCCGACCTGGCCGACAAGATGGAGTATCATCGCGAGTGGGCCATGGCCCGCCTGCCGGAAAACTGCAGTCATTTCTCGTCAAAAGTAGAGGAAATTCTCTCGGCCTATTATCAGGACAGCCGGAAAGAAGGCGTGCTGGTGGCTCCTTACGACGCCGAGCTGTTCGGGCATTGGTGGTTTGAAGGCCCCTTGTTTCTCAAGCAGGTTCTCAAGAATATCTGCCAGAGCGACAAGGTTGAATTGACATCACTGGCGGAGCATTACGACCGTAGCCAGCCGACCAAGATCGTCTCCATTCCCGAGGGCAGTTGGGGCCAGGGCAATCACCACTATATCTGGCTGAACGAGCACTGCGAATGGACCTGGAAGCATATCTATGAATCCGAGGCCAAGATGCATGAACTGGCCGCCCACTGGTGGGAGAACCGCGGTTCCATTGACGGTGCCCTTGTCGACATTCTCAAACAAGCCGCGCGTGAGCTGATGCTCATGTCGGCCTCGGACTGGCAGTTTCTGATCTCGACCTTTGCGGCCCGTGATTATGCCGAGCTTCGCCTGAGCGAACATTACGAGGACTTCAAACACCTGGCAGCTATGGCTGACAAGATAATAAAGGGCGAAGAAGTGACGCCCGGCGAATGGCAGTTTTTCGCTGACTGTAAAACTCGAGACAGTCTCTTCGAGGATATCGAACTCGAGTGGTTTGCACACGTGGAATTCCCGGCGGTGGAGACGACCCGGGCGTAGAAAACCACGTCGGTGGCGGCGGCGTGAGATACCTTTGAGGCAGGCGGGAACATATACCCGCCCTGCCGGCGGCGGCGGCGCGCCGGACACATCTTTTTTGTTGCCTCCAATCATATCCTCAGGACATAGTTAAGCATGACTGTCGCCAAGAAACTCACCAAGTGCCCCTACTGCAAGGAGACCATCGCTGCCGAGGCCATAAGATGTCGGCATTGCCATGCCGACCTGGTTGACAAGACGGGCAGGAGAACGTCTTTCTTTTCAAGATACAATACCTTTCGCACAGGGTTTATAGTTGGGATTCTTTTCACTCTTGTTGTGGGGTTCCTTGTCTATCTTCAATTTTATGTAAGTCGTTAGGAATCAATATGTTATACGCGGGCATGAAACCCGGTCCGGCGTCGCCGGCCACGTGCAGTAAGGCATTTTCATAATCTGCCGAAACAGTATAAATGACCGAGTCTTTGACAACTGATTGGTTAGCAACCTGAGCTGTGGGGGATGACCTTGGCAAGTCCCAAAGCTTCCGTTTTGATCGTTGATGAGGAAAGCCTCATCCGTAAAATCCTCGCACGAATTGTCACGAGGGAGGGTTATGCCGTCACAGAAGCCGTCGACGGACGCGAGGCTCTAGAGAAAATGAGTCAGACACAATACGACTTCGTCATCTCGGCCATCAAGTTGCCCAAGATGAACGGGTTCGAGCTTCTGACTGAAATTAAAACCAGCTACCCCGAGACGATGGTCCTGTTGATAACCGCTTACACGAACGACGTCAGCGCCGAGGATGTTTTGACTCACGGGGCTGACTACTACGTTACCAGGCCGTTCAAGAACGTCGAGATCGCGCGGACTCTTTCCGCCCTGTACCTGAAACTGCAAAAAAACAGATCAGCGAAAGCACGTAGATAGCGTTTGCCTGAGAACGCGATGCGACTGCATAGTGCCTGATGCGAACGGTACCGGTTGTCTTTGCGTGTGAAGCGGATAAACCGGCCGGCGTGACTACTTGCGCACTTTGACGGCCAGTATCCTTTGTCCCTCGACCTTGTCTACTTCGAACTCAAGATCGTTCCATCGGATTTTCTGGCCTTCGCTGGGCACCGACCCCACCAGATCATATATCAATCCGCCGACCGTATCGTAGTCGGCTTGAGGATAATCGGTATCGAACAGATCCTGAAGTTTTTCCACCATCAAAGAGGCACTGACAAGAAAGCCGCCTTCCTGCAGCCGCGTAACGTCGGCCTTCTCGAAATCGTGCTCGTCCTCAATTTCGCCGAAGATCTCTTCGATGATATCTTCCAGAGTGACCAGTCCGGCTACGCCGCCGTATTCATCCACAGCGATGGCGATATGCAGGTGCTTGGTCTGAAATTCGTGCAGAAGTTCCCCGATAATCTTGCTCTGCGGCACGAAGAACGGTTTGCGCAGGTGATCCGATATAAAGAATCTCTCGCCCGGTTCGGGCATCCGGTTAAACAGGTCCTTGACGTAGACCAGGCCGATGATCTTGTCGATCGTACCCTCGTACACGGGATACCGGGAGTGACCATCCCGCGCAATGAGTTCGCGGATGTCCTTGAAACTCATCCCCTTCTCAATTCCCACGATGTCCATCCGGGGGACCATGATTTCTCTGACAACCGTCTGGTCCAGAAGGAAGATCTGGCCGATCATCTCTTTCTCGTTTTCTTCGACAATGGACTCCCCGATGCCGGCCTCTTCGGCCAGAGTCTCGATGGCCCGTTCCACGATTTCTTCTTTCTCCTCCTCGCTGACGGGTTGCTCCTGGCCGGTTTTTTTCAGACCTCGGCGATAGAGACGGACCACCGGCGTCAGCAAAACGTACAGGGTCGAAATAATCCATATGTATCGCGTCATACGGATATTGACGGCCTTGCGCGAGGAACGGCGGGGCAGGAACTCGACCGACACAATGTATAACAGCCAGAGGATTATCAAACCGACCGGGTACACCGCGAAGCGGCTGACGCCGACGGTAGAGGAGATAAGATCCAGAAGGCGCACCGACAACAGGGTGGTCGCTATGAGGACGACAGATTTGTAAATGATGGCTACCTGGGTGAGCGCGCGCGGGTCATCGGCCAGCTTCTTCAAAAACTCCCGGTGCGAGTGGGACACGTTTGGGAGAAGTTTTTCTACCTCGTCCGGGTCGATATAGACGGCCAGCGCGTACGTCGAGACGATATATCCGGTCAGAAAAAGGATGATGATGACTGCGGCTGCCGCAAACTCTATCATGGCTGCCGGCTCCCGTACAGCTGCCGCAGGCAGTTTTCTTCAC
>JAOUEU010000069.1 GCA_029858555.1 Candidatus Zixiibacteriota bacterium | reverse complement strand
GAGTTCGGCGGTGATTTCCGAATCGGTCAGCTTGCGCACCTCAATCGTGGCGCGTCTGGCCGAGGATGTCTTGACGGCGACATAATGATGGTCGGCCGCGCGGCCTATCTGGTGGAGGTGCGTGATAACCAGCACCTGGCAATCGGCGGACAGTTTTTTGAGTTTTTTTGCGACGGCATTGGCCGTGGCCCCGCCGATACCGACATCGACTTCATCGAATACCAGCAGCGACGGCCGCAGGCGGTGGTTTTTTCTTTCGGCCGATTTGAGGGCCAGAAAGACGCGCGACATCTCGCCGCCGGAAGCCGTCTTCACCAGCGATTTGAGCGGCTCGCCGGGATTGGCCGAGAAAAGGATGCGGCCGTTCTCCAGGCCGAACTCGAACGGGCGCACCGCCCGACCGTTGATTATCACGCCCTCGGGGTCGTCCTCGTAGATGAATTCAAACTCGAACCCGCCGTTCTCGATAGCCAGTTCGGCCAACTCCGACAGTATCGATTTCTGCAGGCGGGCGGCGGCCTTGTGGTGGGCGTCGCTCAATTTGAGAGCCAACTCCGAATACTTGCGGAAAAGCGCGAGCGTTTCGGTCTCGAGTTTATCAATCAGGCCGTCGATATCCGGCCGCTCTTTTAGTTTTTCGCCTATCAGCGAGAGGGTGTGCAGGATGCTTTCCTCGGACCCGCCGTATTTTTTCTTGAGGTTGTAGATTTCGTCGAGGCGAAGGTTTATCTCTTCGAGTCGGGCGGGATCGTCGTTGATGGCCGAACCGTATTGCTCGACGAACCGGCGCAGGTCCTCGATCTGGTATTCGAGATTGACGACCTCTTCCAGTTTTTTGGCCAGGGTGTCATCGACGGTGGCCATCTTTTCGATTTCCCGGCGGGCCAGGCTCAGAAGGGAAGTGACCGACTGCTCTTCGTTATCGAGAAGTTCCTGCACCATCGAAGCCGAGGTCATCAGAAGGCGGGCGGAGTCGAGGATTCTGCGCTGGCGGCGGAGTTCTTCTTCTTCGCCCGGGCGGATGTTGGCTTTTTCGATTTCGCTCTTCTGAAAAAGCAACAGCTCGCGCTCGTTTATGAGCTGTTCGCGACGGGTGCGGATACGGCGTAGTTCATCGGCGGCGCGCCGCCACTCGCGGAAAACCTCGGCCACGCTCTCGCGCGCAGATTCGAGTCCCCCGAAATGGTCGAGAAAGTACAGGTGGTTATCCTCGCTCGTGAGCATCTGCCCGGCGTGCTGCCCGAGTATTTCCGCCAGGGGCGAGGTCACGGCCTTAAGTGAAGTCAGCGAAGCCGCGCGGCCGTTGATTTTGATTTTGGAGGCGCCTTCCCGCGAGATTTCCCGTTCGACCGCGATGCTGTCGTTTTCGATGTATTCAGCCAGCTCGGCTTTCATGCGGGCCGGCAGGGCGGCGGCATGGAAGATTGCCTCTACGCGGCAACTCTCGGCGCCATGGCGGATAAACTCCTTGTCGGCCCGCTCGCCCAGAGCGAGGGAGAGGGCCGCCACGACCACCGATTTGCCTGCGCCGGTTTCGCCGGTAAGCACCGAAAGGCCCGGCTCGAAATGCAGTTCGGCCCTGTCCAGCAGGGCGACGTTTTCTATGACGAGTCGTGTAAGCATTACAGTCCGTAGCTTTTCAATTCTTCGAGGATGCGTCCGGCTTTTTCGTTGTCGCCGTCGGCCTCGGCCTGGGCCAGTTCTTTCTGCAGGCGCTGGCGGATGCGTTTGCGCTTGGCCTCCAGCATGAGCTTGACGAGCCGGTGGGCCTCGCTTTCGATTTTATCACGCTCCCACTCGGTCAGGGCGACCTCGGCCACCAGCGAAGCAAAGCTCTCGTCGTGGATGTTGTCGATAAGCTTCTTGGCATCGACAAGACCGTGGGTCTGGTACTGGCTGATCATGGCCGCATAAAGACGCGAGAGCTCCCTGGAGTCGAAGTCGTCGGCGGAAATTTGTTCGAAGATATCATCGATCGAGCCGGGGTTGTTGAACAGCAGCGATATGAAGTCGACTTCAACGGGGCTGTATTTTCGTTTGCGCCCGGTCGTCGGAGCCGGGCCGCTGCTTTCGCGTCCGGCCCCGGCTTGCAAGAGTTGGACGTCGACCCCCAGCACAGTGGCGGCCTCCGTGTAAAAGACGGTGCGCCGGGTTGGGTCCTGGATTTTCGCACCGAGAGAGGCAAACTCCTTAACCAGTTTTTCCTTGCCGATGATGCCGGTGGTGCGGATGTCGACATCGCGCACCCGGAAGGGAATGAAACCCACGGCATCGGAGCGCAACTCGTCGATTTTGTCAAAGCCGTAGGCCTTGGCGACGGAATCGGGATCCTCACCCTGCGGCGGCGTGATCACTTTTACTTCCAGCCCGGCATCGTAAAGAGCATCCACCGAACGGAGGGCGGCATTGCGCCCGGCCGAGTCGGCGTCGAAAAAGAGATACACCTCCTGGGCGAAACGGGCCAGCAGGCGCGCCTGCTGGGTGGTGAATGCCGTGCCGGACGAGGCCACGACGTTTTTGATGCCCACCTGCCAGAGCGAAATGACGTCGAAATAACCCTCGACGATATAGACCGAACCGGCGTCGCGGATATGGTCCTTGGCGAAATTCAGCCCGTAGAGGACGTTGCCCTTGATATAGAGTTCCGTTTCCGGCGAATTGACGTACTTGGCCTGCTCGCCCTTCTTGAGGGTGCGGCCGCCGAAGGCGATCGGTTTCTGGCTGAGGTTGAAAATGGGTATCATCAGCCGCTGGCGGAAGCGGTCGAAATAGTTGCCCTTCTTTTCCGACAGCACCGCCAGCCCGGCTTTTTCGAGATCCTCGCCGGTCAGGTCTTTCGTGGCCGCGTAACGCATCAGGCCGTCCCACTCCTGTCCGGCCAGGCCCAACTGGAACTGCTGAATCATTTCGTCGTCGATACGCCGGCGCTGGCGAAGATACTTGTCGAGAACCTCCCAGTACTTGTCGTCGAAGAGTGTTTTGCGGAAATACTCCAGCGCGACCCGGTTGGCGTAGTGGATGCGATCGAGGACTTCTCGTTTGAAATCATCGCGGCGGTCCTCGCGGATGGTGATGTTGGCCTTCTGGGCCAGGTGGCGGACGGTCTCGATGAACGACATCTTTTCGTGTTCCATCAGGAAACTGAAAACATTGCCGCCTTTGCCGCAGCCGAAGCAGTGGAAAATCTGCTTGTCGGAGGAAACCGAGAACGAGGGCGTCTTTTCCGTATGGAAGGGGCAGAGGGCCGTGTAGTTTTTGCCGCGCTTTTTCAGGCGCAGGAATTCCCCGATAAGCTGGACGATGTCCGTCGCCAGACGGATTTGCTCTATGGTCTCTTCAGGAATCATGTCATCTTTTCAGTTTCACAATCGTGACACCGGCGCCGCCTTCGTTCCAGTTACCCAGCCGGAGTGAATCGACATCAGGATGGTTCCTGAGGTATTCGGTCAGGGTTTTGCGCAGTGTCCCCGAACCCTTGCCGTGAATTACATACACCTGGTTCAGACCGGATATGACCGCCCGGTCGAGGAACTTCTCGAGCGCTTCGGTGGCTTCCTCGACCGTCATGCCACGCAGGTGTATTTCCGGCGATTCGACCTGGTCGGCCGTGACGTTTCTACCGACGGCAGTGGCCCTGGACCTGGTTTCCTCCCGCGATATTTTTTCGAGATGGCGCAACTCGACGGTGGTGGTGACATTGCCGACCTTAACCTTTGCCTTTTCCTCGCCGATGAGGCTTTCGATCTCACCTTCCTGGTTCAGGGTGAGGATTCGCACGGCGTCACCGACGGCAAACTGCGAATGGTCGAGCCGTTTCGGCGCGCGCGCCTTCATCCCCTTTATCTTCTTCTGCCGCTCCTGAAGCGTATGGTGGAACTCTTTCACGGCTTTTTCGGAGGCCTGGCTCTGGCGTATCTCGGCCACCAGGCGTTCAATATCCCGACGGGTCTCGTCGAGGAACTTTTCGGTCTCGGCCAGGCGTTCCTTTTTCTGCTGGTCGACTTCTCTTTTCAGCTGTTCCGACTTGGTGCGGTAAAAATTCTCGAGTTCCTCGGCCTTGGCCAGGCGCTCACTGAGCCGGGTGCGGTCCTCTTTAACTTTGGCCAGTTCCGTCTCGAGCGACGAGATCAACTCGGTGAGAGACTTCTCGGTAGCGCCGACGAGCTTCGAGGCCCTCCGGCAAATCTCCTGTGGCAGGCCGAGGCGGCCGGCGATTTCGACCGCGTACGATGAGCCCGGGATACCGAGGTTAAGCCGGAAGGTGGGAGCCAGGGTCTCGCGGTTGAACTCCAGCGAGGCGTTTTCAATCTCCGGGTGGTCCATCGCCAGTGTCTTAAGCTGCGAGTAGTGGGTGGTGGCCACCAGCCGCGCTTTCTTTCGTATCGTGTGGAGAATGATCGACTCGGCCAGGGCGGAACCTTCCTTGGGGTCGGTCCCCGCGCCGATCTCGTCAAAGAGCAGCAGGATGTCTTCGGCGGCCTTCTCCAGACCGTGGATGATGTTCTTGATATGCGAAGAAAAAGTGGAAAGAGACAGCTCGATCGACTGCTCATCGCCGATATCGGCAAAGACGTCGGCGAAGATCCCCGTGGTCGATTTCTCTCCGGCCGAAATGTGCAGGCCGGACTGGGCCATTAGAATTGAAAGACCGATGGCTTTGAGCAGGATGGTCTTGCCGCCGGTGTTGGGGCCGGTCACCAGCACCGCGTGGCGCGCCTGGTCCAGACCGAGGCTGTTGGGGACGACCTCCTCGATGCCGCCGAACTTGACGATCAACAGGGGGTGGCGGGTGTCGAGCAGGTTGAAACTCGGATCTTCGACTATCACCGGGCGATTACCGTGGATGGTTTTCGAGAAATAGGCGCAGGCATGGATGGCATCGAGCTTGCCGATCAGCCTGATATTTTCCAGCAGCGGCTCGGCCCGCAGGGCGATCTCGGCGGTGAGGGCGCGCAGGATGCGATCCATCTCCCGCCGTTCCTCCTGCAGCAGCATGTTGATACGGTTGTTGAGTTCCACCGATTCGGCTGGTTCCACAAAGAGGGTGGCGCCGGTCTGGCTGCGGTCGTGGAGGATGCCGGCGTCGCTGCGGTACTGGCTGGAAGGCACGGGGATGACGTAGCGTCCGTTGCGCATGGTCACCAGATCGTCCTGCCAGCCGGCCTGTTTGTGCCGCCCGGCCAGTATTCGCTCGAGCATCGAAGTAATGCGCCGCCGGACGTCGGCCAGTTCCAGCCGGGTCTGCTTCAACTTGGGAGAGGCGTTGTCTTTTATCTCCCCACGCTCATCGAAAGTGGCGATTATCTCCTTTTTCAGTTCCGGAAAAGAGCGCACTTTGGCGATGTATTCGGTGATGGCGGGAAACTTGTCGCGGCCCTCCCTGTCATAAGTGCCGATGTCCATCGACACCGAAACCAACTCGAGGATTTTGAGCATTTCCTCGGGCTCCAGGAAGATCCCCTCAACGGTCGATTTATTCAGGATCTCGCGCGTGTCCTCCAGATGGTACAGGGGGAAGGCCTGGCCGAAGATGATGATGTCCTTCATCTGGGAGATTTCAAGCTGACGGCGATCGATCTCGGCTTTGTCGAATAGCGGCGTTATTTTGCGGACTTCTTCTTTGCCGAAAGGGGTCAGGCAGCGACCCTCGATAAGGGAGAGAACCTTGGGGAACTCCAGCGTCTGTAACGTATGCTCATCAATCATCTCAGGTACGTTGAATAAATAAAAAAACCGACCTCAGGCCGGTTTAAATATATCAATATCACCGTGAAATCAAAGTCAATTTAGAGCGTGCTCATATCGGTCCTGAAGAACCGCTCGATCTGGTAGAGCGCCCGATATACATCCACCTTGTCGTCTTTCATAATGGAACTGCCGGAGCTGCCGTCATACGGCTCGAGCAGGAGGGTTCTCTCTATTTTCTGCATGAAATCGGGGTTATTGGGATGGACGCGGGCCGTTCCCTCATACATCAGCGGCACCGTTTTGGCCACCGCCGGCCCGAAGAACGACGACTCGAACGAGGTGTAAAATGCTTCCGGCATCGGCAGGAGGAAGGTCAGGAATGTCAAAAAACCAATGGCGACCCAGCCCCGCAGAAAACCGATGAGCGCCCCGCCCATCTGGTCTTTCCTGCCGATTTGCTTGACATTGGCAATCCGGTAGAACAAAAGGCCCAGGATTTTGAAGGCGGCGTAGCAGATGGCCAGTAGAATGACAAACGAAAGGAAGGCCGATATCAGGGGCGAGCCGCCCAGCTTGTCGTAGACCCACACAGCGAAGCGGTCAATATAGTTCACGGCCACGATGATGGCTGTGAAAAAGACGATAAACGCCATAAGCTCGCGGATCAGGCCCTTCTTCGAGCCGATAATCACCGAAACAAGCAACAGGACAATCAATACCCCATCAACCCAATTCATAAGACTCTCCCTGACTTGGATTTTACGCTCTGGGGGGAATATAGAATTGTTTTAAATTACTTGGCAAGCATTTCCATGGCCAGTTTGTTGACCATTTTACCGTCGGCCTGCCCCTTGAGTTGGGGCATCACGATCTTCATAACCAGTCCGATTTTGGCCGGAGAGTCGGCCCCGGACTCGGCTATGGCGGCGGCCACGATCTCACGAATCTTCTCTTCCGAGAGTTGCTCGGGCAGATACGACTGAATTATGGACAGCTCGAACTGTTCCTTCTTGACCAGGTCGTCGCGGCCGCCCCGGGTGAATTGCTCGATCGAGTCGCGGACTTTCTTAACGCACGTGGACAAAACGGCGATGACGTCGTCATCGGTGAGGTCCTCGCCCTTGTCGATGCGCTTATACTTTATATCTGATTTGAGGCCCCTAAGCACGGTGAGTTTTGTTTTTTCACCGGCCTTAAGGGCCTCTTTGAGATCTTGATCAATTCTGCTTTCCAGAGACATGCAGATTACATATCAAAATGTCTTGTGCGCCTGGCCTTCCGGCGAGCGGCGGCCAGTTTGCGTTTTCTTGCTTCTGACGGTTTTTCGTAATGTTGGTGTTTTTTTATGTCCGACAAAATTCCCGTTTTTTCGCAAAACTTGTTAAAGCGACGCAAGGCTCTCTCAAAAGACTCATCGTCGCGTACCTTAACTCCGGTCAACTAATCACCTCCCACCAGACCGTAATGTTTCCTTCTTTGAAAATGCAGCATTCAACATATTCCTTCCTGATATCGAAAAGATATTGAAATTTCTTTATATGTCAACGGTTAATTATCCGGCCGGTTCCCCGGCTCGCACGGACAATTCTAATTGAACCGATGCCATAAAGGCCGCTATAATAGGTTATGCCGTTCACAACCTCGCATCCCGCCATGGTACTACCCTTAAAACAGATATGGCCGGACCGCTTTTCGCTTACGGGGCTGGTCGCCGGAGCCATGGCCCCCGACCTGCTGTATTTTCTTATGTCTGTGACCACCTACCGGGGTGTCAGCCACTCCTGGCCGGGGCTTGTTAGTTTCTGCCTGCCCGCCGGGATTCTGTTCGCGGTCGCCTTCCACAGGCTGTTCAAATACACGTTTTTATCCAACCTGCCGCGGCCGCTGGACCGCATTTTCTCCGGAATGGCCGAAAAAGTGTTCCGGCCTGCCGGTTTTAGAGGCTGGCCGGTTTTGGGCTATTCGGTGCTGATTGGGTCCCTGAGCCACTTTTTCTGGGATTCCTTCACACATCCCACCGGCCAGATCGCTCAAATGATCCCTTTTCTGACCGACCAGGGGACGATTTTGGGCATCACACGCAGTTATGCCCGTTTTTTGCAGCATCTGAGCACGGTTCTGGGTGGGGTTGCGTTCCTGCTTTTCCTGTTTCGGTCCCGCTTCATGCCGCCGCCGACCCGGACAAGTCCGCTTCACAAACCAGGCGAGAAGCTCCGATTCTGGCTGGTGTGCGGCCTGGTGGCCCTGGTTTATGCCTGCCTGGCCGTGTGGTTCTACAACTGGCTGTATCACTGGCAAATCGGACTGGGTTATAACCGTTCCCTGGCCTGGATGACTTTCGGCCTGGGCGGCTGGGCCGGCTTTTTCTGGACCGTCTGCGTGTACTCAATCGCAAGGCGATTTATCCGTACCAAACCCGGCTCCGAGACTGTCTGAAATCCTACCCGGCCCGGGGGATATCGGACGGTGTGCGTTTGCAGGTTGAAATGCCCAGCGGCACGTAAAGCCCGCACCAGCCAATAAGGCCCGTAACCAGCGGTATCAACCCCAAGAGCGCCCAGAGTGATTTCGGCCCCCAGAAAACCAGTGACGTCACGAAAAGACCGACCACAATGCGCAGCACCCTGTCGATGCCGCCAACGTTCTTTTTCATAACGCTGATACCTCCACCAATAGGGATTCGTGCAACTCTATGTAAAACGGGACAGCCCCGTCTTATTCTTCGATAAACTTCAGCCGGTCGGCCCCCCGGTCGGACATGAAATGGTAATGGATATGGTCGACTTCCTGCCCCAGGCCGTTGTTGATCATAACTCGGAAACGGTCCTGAAGCCCCAGCATTTCCGCCACCTTCTTGACGTAGCCGTCGAGCATGGTCAGGGTCTCGGCGGGGGTTTCGTAGAAGTTCTTGGTGTCTCTTTTGGGGATAATCAGCAGGTGGACCGGCGCTCGCGGGTAGTGGTCCGCGATGACGATAACCTCGTCATTCTCGAAAAAAATCTTGGCCGGCAGTTCCCGGTTGATTATGCGGGTGAAGATGGAAACCATGGTGCTACAGAATAGGATAGTTACCAGAGCCAAGTCAAGATGCTTTTCATGCCCGGCGGAGCATAGTGGACTGTCAGATCGATCGTCGAGCCGCTGACCGAGAGCTTGAAATATCTCTCATCAATAGGGATTTTCCTGTCCCTGTAAGTGAAATCAACCCATGCATCTTTGGGCAGCCTATCCTCAGGAAAGAGTACACGCAAGTGATATTTCTTTGGTGGCAAAGTGAACTGGGTCGTGAAGTGTTCAATGTTTTCTCTGAACGAGTTTATGAACTCCCAGCTAACCGTGAACCGCCGGCTCTCTCCCTTTTTTAAAGGAACGTCGAATATTATTTGACCTTCTTTCGCCGACCTATTGACAGAGGACTCAGTCTTTTCCTCCCACCGAACCCCTTCAGAAACACGAACCTCACCCATTGACCCGTCGGACCAAATGCCTCTCTCTGTATAACTTCTTTCTCCATCCTTAAGCGCTGTAATAACTTTTGTTTTCCTGTAAAGAACTCGGGAGCCAGTTCTATCCAGGATTTTCAGTTCACAGTCGGATTCCGCCACAAGGAATTCATAATCCTCCAGATCGTACTGCAAGTCCGTATAGTTATCCCTATATATGTTGAATACTTGAAAGGATATCACGGAGAACGAGGAGATCAGCAAGAACAAACCGAGAACACTTATCCAATCATCCCCCACCCCTCGTGAGACTAAAACAAAACCAGGAATCTGCAGATATAGAGCCACGGCCGTCAGCCTCATCAGTCTCCTGCTTACCGCGATCCTCATGTTTCTTTATGCTTCTCCTGATGATGACGGTGTATCTGGACTATTGCTTTGCCCTTCGGCCAGCCTAATATCTACTGCGTCTTTGATTCTCTGATATCTAATACTAAGCCACAAGATTGTTACCGTCATAAAAAACCCAAATAGAACTGATATAATGACACCGAACTTAACAACGGCCTTAGCATAAACCACGGGTCCGGTGATCACCGTGTCAGCAGGCAGCCACTCAGAGGATGCCGATACCTCAGAATTGGCACCGTACCCTCGTATCTGGTAGGAATTCGGTGCACTAGAGGCGAAAAACACGAATACGGAATCACCGGGCGGGAGCGAGATAGAGTCAAGGATCATCTTTGTCTTGTGAACGATGCTAAGAGAGCTATCCTCTACCTGCTGCAGTCGCAGGAGCCGCTTTACCCGAGCCGGGACATAGCACTCATCAATTCGATTGCGGGATGCCACGGTCATTTCAAGATATTTCGCTGTCTTGCGGTAACGATTTGTGATGAATCCCGAATAAGAAGAGTAATCTTCTAAGTACTGATTAGCCAGATCGGGTCCGAAATCGAAATAGACTTTTTCGGCGACCTCTGAGTCAGGTTCTCCGAGCCAGTCAATGCCCTTAATCCCCAGATAACCTATCGGCGTTCCGATGGCCATGATCAAAACTCCGACAAGCACATCCCTGGACCAAGTTCTTGGTCTGCGTTTTGTCGGCTGCTGCTCGCTCGGCTTTGCGTTCAATTACTTTCCCCTCTCTACGGCAATAAGTATAGCAAAATGTAGGTTTTTGTCAAGATTATTCATTAGATAATAACCTATCTTGTATTACTCGGAGCCTCCAGATGGAGAGAAATTTTATGCTTGACATTGAAGGGGGCTTTGAAGTATAAAGCGTTGGATTTGATTTTCTAGCTTGGCGGAAGTAGGACTAGTTTTGTCGTATTTCTTGAATCGGAAGCAAGAAAGTCCTTGGAAAACCGTGTAAAATGCCGTTATTAATAAAGGTAACCTTTAAACTTGAGGGCGACTATGAATACCAGTGACGTGGGAGGTGGGGACTCGAATTAACGTCCGATTGCACCAATTGCGAAAATTAGCCAGCCTTGGCGATGACTTGGTCTTCGCGGGCTGGTTTCCTTTATAAATGCACTAAGCTTGCTATCGAGATCGTGTTTTAGTAAATTCTTCGTACGATATCAATAGAATTTTTGCTGGCCAACTGGCACTTGTTATTTCAGGAGAGAAACCCCATGTCCGGTCATTCAAAATGGGCGACGATAAAACGCAAGAAAGGCAAAACCGACGCCGAGCGCGGCAAGGTATTCACGCGACTTATAAAGGAGTTGACGGTGGCCGCCCGCGACGGCGGGGGAGACCCCGAAGGCAACCCGCGCCTGCGTACGGCTGTGGCCGCCGCCAAAGCCGCCAACATGCCCGCCGACAATATCAAACGCGCCATTCAGAAGGGCACCGGCGAACTGCCGGGAGTGACCTATGAGTCCCTTGCGTACGAAGGTTACGGGCCGGGCGGCGTGGCGATTTTTCTGGAGGTGTTGACCGACAACAAAAACCGCGCCGTGGCCGAGGTGCGGCATATCATGTCCAAGTACGGCGGCAACCTGGGCGCCAGTGGCTGCGTGGCCTGGATGTTTGAAAAACGCGGCATCGTCACCATCGAACTGAACGCCGCCGATGAAGACACCATTATGGAACTGGCGACGGAGGCCGGGGCCGAGGATATCACTACCGAGTCCGGATCGTACGAAGTTATCACCACCCCCGAAAACCTCGAGCAGGTGCGCGCGGCTATCGAGGCGAAGGGCATTCCGATGGTGTCGGCCGAAGTGATCATGGAGCCGCAAAATTTCGTCAAGCTTGACGGCGAAAAAGAGGCCTCGTCGATGCTCAAGCTGTATGAGCTTCTGGAGGAAGCCGATGATGTCCAGAAGGTGTGGGCCAATTTCGATATCGACCAGGAGCTTCTCGAAAAGCTGGCCTGACGCGTGAGCGGATTTTCACTGAAAAAAGCCGGCGGATTCCTTTTCGACCTCGATGGTGTCCTGTATGTCGGCGACCGGGCCGTCCCGGGGGCAGTCGAAGCCATTAACTTCGTCAGGTCAAAAGGCATTCCCTGCCGCTTCACCACCAACACGACCACCCGTTCACTGGAGTCGCTGCATCGGAAAGTGACCGCTTTCGGTCTTCCCGTGGAGAAAAAAGAGATTTTCTCGGCCACCACGGCCGCCGCCATGTACCTTCGCCACAAGGGCAGTCCCGCCTGCTTTTTCATGCTGACCGAGGATCCCCTCAAAGATTTCGCCGAGTTTCCCACGTCGGAGACAAAGCCGCAGTACGTCGTGATCGGCGATGTCGGCAAGCGCTGGGATTATGACCTGATAAACAAAGTTTTCAATATGATGGTCGATGGCGCCGAGCTAATCGCCTTGCACAAGGGGCGCTACTGGCAAGTGGAAGAAGGCTTGCGCGTCGATATCGGCGCTTTTGTCGCCGGGCTGGAGTTCACGACCGGTAAAACCGCCACCGTAATCGGCAAACCATCGGCCGCTTTCTTCATGTACGCGCTGGAAGACATGGGCCTGCCGGCCGGCAAAGTCGTTATGGTCGGTGATGACATCAATAACGATATCGGCGGGGCGCAAAAAGCCGGCATGAAAGCCATCCTGGTCAAAACCGGCAAGTACCGCGAAGAACTGGTGGCGCAATCCGACATCAAGCCCAACCTGATTATAGAATCGATCGCCGATTTACCTGGCCTTATCTGACTATATACAAATCGGATACTTACAATAGTTAAAGTAATAGATTAGGCCTGTTCCGCCTCGGCGTTCTTTGATGGGCGTTCGAAAGCCAGGTACTCGCGGAATTCTCGGATCATCGTAACGGCAACCGTCAGCGCCAGGCTGCCTCCTCCGCAGAGCGCAAAAATCAACGGGATGTTTTGTCCCAGCAGGTCGGCGATGACACCGGTCAGGCCCATCGCGAGCGGCATCAATCCCCCCGAGATAGTGCCAAGGACGGCGAAAACGCGCCCGCGGATTTCACTGGGGGTGGTCAGTTGAAGTATCGTCGAAACATTAATATTAAAAAAGCCGCTGGTCATACCCATCATGACTGCTATCACCAGCGCCGCGACCTGATTGGGGACGTGCCCGAGAAGGGCCACCAGGGCCGACATGAGTATCAGGCTGAGAATGGTCAAAGCCCCGCGGACGCGGCCGGAAAACTTGATTGCACCCGCCGCCAGAAAACCTGCCATAGCCCCGGCGCCGAAACCGGCCATGATGTAACCATACCAGTCGGAAGTTGTCTGCAGGAAATCTTCGACAAAAAACGGCAGCAACACCACCACCGGGCCTATCAGGAAGTTGAGGAACGACGCTGTCAGCACTAAAAAGCGCAGCCCCCGGTTACGCCACATGTACGTGAAACCTTCCCGGGTGTCACGCGCAAACTCGCGGATTTTCTCGCGAAAGATGCTGCTCTTTTTCGGGATGACCTGGGGAATCGTGATAAAGCTTTCGCTGAAAGCGCTGAACAGGTAGGACAGCCCGTCGATCAGAAAGAGCAGCGGCGCGCCCAGTACGCGGAACAGTACACCGCCGGCGCCTTGACCGATGAAGGTGGAAATCTGCAGCGAAAACTGGTTCATCGAGTTGGCCGCCGCGATCTTTTCTGTGGGCACCAGTTCCGGAATCGAGGCCGAGATCGCGGGGCGGAAAAAGGCGCTGACGGTCGACACCAGGACCGTGATGGCAAACAGGCAAACGACGATTATCTCCGTCTGCCCGGGGATCAGGAAAACGACGGCGGCCAGAGCCAGCACCGCCAGGCCGTTGATCACGTCACAGACGATGATGATCTTGCGCCGAGAATGACGGTCGGCAAAGGTTCCCGCGATCGGCCCCAGCACGACCGATGGAATCAGGGAAACCATCAGGATAAGACCCATCAGGGTGGCCGAAGCCGTCTCATGCTTGATCCAGAAGGCCATGGCGATAATGTAGGCCTGGGTCCCAACCTGGCTGACCAGCTGGCCCTGCCACAGCAGAAAGAAATTACGGTT
>JAOUEU010000327.1 GCA_029858555.1 Candidatus Zixiibacteriota bacterium | reverse complement strand
GGAAGTCAGGTTCCGCCTCGGGCTTGTAACCGGTGAGAGTTTTGATCCCCGCTGGCAGGTCCTGCTTCGGTAAGGGGGCGTACGGTGCGGCGCGGACGTATGACCGCCAAGTCGGCCGGACCGAGCACGCTTTCGTAGCGATGTCAGTGCTTAGTAATGCATCAGGAGGTTTGCGATAACCATGATTAGAATCGTTGTTCTTTGCGCAATGGTCGGTTTCTGGATGGTGGGGTTGGGTCACGCGGCCGGGTCGGAGGAAGCCGCCTTCACTGCCGTCCCCAATCCGAAACTGACCGCATCAAAGGCGACAGGCCATATTAAAGTAGACGGACGTTTAACCGAGGCCGACTGGGTCAAGGCGGCCAAAGCCGGCAACTTTTGCGAGCACTATCCCGGCGATCAGACCAAACCCCCGGTCGAAACAGAAGCCTATCTGACTTATGACGAAGACAACCTTTATGTGGCTTTTGTCTGTTATGACGATCCAGGTGCCGTGCGGGCATCCGTCTGTGAACGGGACAGAATCCCGAATGATGACTATATCAGGTTTTGCCTGGACACTTACGGCGATGCGGTAAGTGCATACGTCTTCCACGTCAATCCCTACGGCATTCAGAGAGATGCCATCTGGGCGAGTAATGGCGGAGAGGAGATCGGGTATGACCTGATCTGGGAATCGGCCGGTATTGTCACCGACTCCGGCTATCAGGTCGAAATGGCCATCCCGTTCCAATCTCTTCGCTTTTCGCGAGATGAAGATCAGGTGTGGAAGGTCGATTTCTGCCGATTCCGTCCGAGGGAAGTGTTGGCGGAATACTCCTGGGCCGCCTATGACCGCGACGAGAACTGCTGGCCCTGTCAATGGGGCACCGTCAGCGGGATCGTGGGGGTTGAACCGGGTCGGGGCATTGAGATTGCGCCGACGGTCCTCGGCTACCAGTCGGGAGCCCTCCACAACGACGGGGATTACCCGCCCCCGGGGAAATTTGTCAATGATGATCCCGATGGGGATCTGTCCGTGTGGGTCAAATATGGGATATCCTCCAACGCAACTGCCGAGATGACGCTCAATCCCGACTTCAGCCAAATCGAAGCGGATGCCGGTCAGATAGATGTCAACACTACCTTTGCCCTGTTTTATCCGGAACGGCGGCCGTTTTTTCAGGAGGGCAATGATATATTCCGTACGCCCATCAGGACGTTGTATACGCGCGCCATCAATGATCCTGAGTTTGCCGGCAAGGCGACAGTACGGTCGGGCGGCACCAGTGTTTACTATCTGCTGGCCCGGGATCGGCAATCGAGTGTTTATCTGCCGTCCGAGGAGAGGAGTTTCGGTTTGCAGCCGGGCCGAAGCACATCGAACATTCTTCGATTCAGGCAAGCGGTGGCCGATGGTTCCCAGGTTGGTCTGGTTTTCACCGACCAGAGAATCGAAAACGGCTGGTCCAACTCCACGATAACCAGCGATGGTCGGATTCGCATTACTCCCAGCCTTCGGACCGTCTACCAGATAGGGGTGAGCCATGTGTCGGAATCGGATGATGCCGAACTGACGGCGTCCATCGCCGGTGCCGATTCGCTTTGGGACAAAGAACATACCAGGGGCCTTGACGGCGAGTCGTTCTGGGGCCGCCAGGGTTACATAGGAGTCGTGTGGTGGGCCAGCAACTGGAATGCGTCGCTGGCATATCTGGAAGCGACTCCGACATTTCACCATTACATAGCCCTTATCCGGCAAAATCACTATCGCAACGTCGCGTCCGTGATAGGACACTTCATTCACCCTGAATCCGGGTTGTTCGAGACTATTAACCCCCATGTTAGAGCGGAGTTCGAATGGAACTGGGACGGCCGGAACAAGTTCAGGCAATACGAGTTGTGTCTCTGGACTCGTCTCAGAAAGGCGCAGGCGTCGTTCTATTCCCAGTACGTCGGGAGATCGGAGAACTTCGGCGGCAGGCAGTACGACAATACCTGGTACGTTTACCAGGATGCGACCCTGTCTCTGGGTGACCCGGTCGGGCTATTTGCCGGAGTAACGTACGGCCACAGAATCGCCAAAAGGGATAACACACTCGGCAAGATTCTGGATGTGAGCCTGTCTCTTGATTTCAAACCATACGACCGGGTGCTGCTGCAACAATGGCTGGATTATGCCAGCGCGGTCGAGGTCGAAAGCGATGCCAGGTTGTACGAAGGATTCATCTGGCGCACCCGTCTCAATTACCAGGTGTCGAAACCGCTGGCGGTTCGCCTGGTGGTCGAATACGACGACTTCTACGAGAAGTGGCGGCTGGATCCGCTGCTGACCTATCGCCTTAATCCGTTTTCGGTTCTCTATGCCGGCATGACAAGTAATTATCAAGAACTGGAGGCCATAGACTCAAACGGGACAAGCTCGTATGCTTCACGCCTGGCATCCAGGCAGTTCTTCATCAAGCTGCAGTACTTATTCCGGTTGTAGCAACAGCCCGAATGCCGCAGCGAGGATTTGAGTATGAAACAGCCCCTGAACGCCAACCTGCTGAGCCCTCTGCTGGTTGTCCTTATCGGAGCCGTGGTTGACGGTCGGCCGAATTACATGGTCGTGGGCTATGTTGCCCCGTTCGATTTCGGCAAACACATCTTTTTCAGCCTGTACAAGAAGCGATACACGCATCAAGGCATCATGGAAAACAAGACATTCAGTGTGAACATCCCAAACGAGTTGCTTCTGGCAGAAATCAACATTTGCGGAAGCACGTCGGGGCGCGATGTCGACAAGAGTACTCTTTTCGATACGTTTTACGGTGGACTGAAGACCGCGCCGATGATACGGCAATGTCCCATCGCTATCGGGTGTGAATTGCATGATACGCTCGACTACGGGGAGAACGTGGGGATTATAGGTCGCGTGGTGAAGTCCTATGTTGATCAGAAGTATCTGCACGACGGTAACCTTGATTTCAGAGAGATCCGCCCGATAATCTGGGCCACCGGTGGTGACTTCAATTATTACGGATTAGGTAACCGGGTGGTTCGTCGATAGGGGGTTGGACGGAGGTGGTTTCGCCCGAGCCGATTACTAGCGGCAGGGGCTCACGGATGCCCGCGTCAGGTGTGTGCGGGGCCGGGCCGCCGGGCATGCCGAACAGGTAACTCACCATGTAGCACACATCCGAGATGTTGCCGCTCTTGCCGTCAGCATTGAAATCAGGCAACGATTTCGGCCAGAAACTTATGCTG
>JAOUEU010000068.1 GCA_029858555.1 Candidatus Zixiibacteriota bacterium | reverse complement strand
CCAGTTGACGGATCCGGCTTCACCGCCCACCCACGAGTTGGAATATGACGTCTGCGTTGTCGTCAGGTCCACCTGCAGCGACTTTTTCCACAGCCCCGGCTGAACGTCTTCCGCCGACGCCGACCAGGCTGACATTACCATCACAGCGACGGCAGCCGGCAGCACCAGCCGGCGCCGTCTACGACTGAGACTTCTGTTCATGGCCCATCCTCCTTGTATAGACATTTTCGAGAAGACTTTTTTCGAACCAGTCCCCTTCCTGAGAGAATATTTCAGGAGAATTTACCCCGAGGGACGGCGTTGGGCAACCTCAAAAATCGCCCTGATCCGAACAAGGGCAGCCGGTATCACCTTTCCTGGATTGCCCTCAGCGGGTCAAGCCTGGTCTGCAGACGGCCGGCCTAGCGCGATGCCGCTAAATTTTTATCAGTCGGTTACGTCTTGTTTGTCCGGGTGTATGATTCATCCGGGCCGGGGAAGGCGCCACTCTTGACATCATCGATATATCGTTTGATGGCGTCGGAAATAATCGGAGCCAGATTAGCGTATTCGCGCAGGAACTTGGGTTTAAAACCTTCCTCGCGCAAGCCGAGCATGTCGTTTATCACCAGCACCTGCCCGTCGCAGTGGGGGCCGGCACCGATGCCGATGGTGGCGGCGGTGTCAAGTGAGTCGGTTATCTGTGCAGCAACGTCGGCATCGAGCAACTCGAGCACCATCGAGAAGCACCCGACTTCCTGCAGAGCCAGGGCGGACTCCTGAAGGTAGGCGCGGGATTTTTCCTTTTTACCCTGCACTTTCGGCCCGCCGAAGCGATGGATTGACTGCGGGGTCAGCCCGATATGGCCCATGACGGGAATGCCGCACTCAATCACGCGCCGGATAGTCGAAACCATTTCCAGGCCGCCTTCGATCTTGACGGCTTCGGCTTGCCCCTCTTTGAGGAAGCGCCCGGCATTGGCGACGGCTACTTCGAGCGAAGGCTGAAACGAGAGAAACGGCATATCGGCGATAATCAGGGCCCGCTGGCTGCCGCGGGCGACGGCGGCCGTGTGTGTAACCATAGTATCCATGGTAACAGGCAGGGTGTTGGCGTGACCATGGATGACATTGCTGGCGGAATCGCCCACGAGAATGGAATCGATGCCAGCCTGGTCGAGCAGTCCGGCAATAAAGTAGTCGTAGGCGGTCAGAACGGTAATCTTCTCGCCTTTAGCCTTCTTGGCGATGAAAGTCTGAACGGTCGTTTTTTTCACGCCTTTGCCGTAGGTCATAGTCTACTCCCGGACCAGGTCCCCGGCGGGGGCATAGTATTTTTTGCCGCTGACGGGTTTTTTGATTTGTTCGATCAGGTCATCGAAATGCCCGGGGTTATCGACAAAATCAATCTGGTCGGTTTTCACCACCAACAACGGGGTATCGGTGTAATCAAAGAAGTAATAGTCGTAGGCCTTGTTAAGCATCTCGATGTAATCATAATCGATGGTTTTTTCGAAGCCGAGATTGCGTTTGCGAATCCGCTCCAGCAATGTCTTCGTTGACCCCTGCAGATAGATGACCAGATCGGGTCGGGGAATGTCGCGGGCAAGAGTGGGAGCGATTTTGTTGTAGAGCGCCAGTTCCCTCTCAGAAAGGTTGACCTGGGCGAATATCTGGTCTTTTGCGAACATATAATCGGCCACGATGCGCTGGGCAAAAAGATCGCGCGCGACCAGCTGCTGCTGTTGCTGGAAGCGGGCAATCAAGAAGAATAACTGGCAGGAAAAAGCGTAGCGGTGGCGGCTCTTATAGAAGTCGGCCAGAAAAGGATTTTCGAAGACTTCTTCGGCAACCAGTTCGGCCTGGATTCGCTCGGCCAGCATCCTGGCGAAACTGGTTTTGCCGACGCCGATTACCCCCTCCACGGCGATGTAATTGGGTTCAAACGTTTCTTGCGACATGGTCCTTATAGAGTATTACTTCTTGCCGCTCTTCCGCGCTGAGAAACTCCGCCACGGGTGTTTTGGTAACGGGATGAATAATCTCGGGATCAATCTGGAGAAGCGGCACCATCGCAAAGGGACGGTTCAAAAGCTCCCGATGGGGGATGGAGAGCTGGTCGGTTTGGATAATCTGCTGTCCAAACAGCAGGATGTCCAGATCGATGGTGCGGGGCAGGCGCTGTCCTTTGCCGGTACGTCCCAGTGATTTTTCAATCATCTCGAGGGTATTGAGCAGTTCGTGGGGTAAATACTTGTAGTCGGCCATCACCACCTGATTCATAAACGAGGGGTTCTCCCCTTCCATATCCCGGGCCTCGGAGACGTAGATAGCCGAAGTGGCCACAATTTCCAGACCATCGATCTCTTCCATTTTGGAAAGTGCGTCGCCAAGGTACTTTTCGCGGTCACCCCTGTTGGAGCCCAGGAGGATAAAAACTGTCTCTGCCATCAGTTACCTCAGAGGTATACGGTTACCGGTCAGTGCTTTTAATGAGTTTATCGGTATCGCCCTGGAAACGTGTAATCTCGATTTCAATAAACTTGATTTGCCCGGCGACCGGCGGGTTCAATTTCCGCACCTTCAAAGTTACCCGATAAACGGGAAACTTGTCAAGCAACTTGTCGGCCAGGTTCTCGGCCAGCTTCTCGATGAGAGCGTAGGCCTTGCCCTCCGCCAGTTCCTTGACGGCGGCGTAGACACGGCCGTAGTCGATGGTGTCGGCGAGCTTGTCGGTGTGACCGGCCTCGGCCAGGTCCACCTCCAGTTCGCAATCGACCTCAAAAATACGTCCGGTTTCTTTTTCCGCAGCGGAAACGCCGTGGTATGCGTAGAAGGTCATGCCGGCAAGGCGGATGATATCTTTCATTCGAGACTTGCCCCCTTAACCAGGCGGAGTCGTTTTTTGGCCCGTTCACACGCCTTGCGGTACATTTCCGGCGGTGCCGTCAGGGACAACCTGAGATAACCCTCGCCGTTGTCACCGAAAACATGGCCGGGGACGGTCAGGATACGTCCGCGGCGGTACAGCGCTCCGGCAACGGTGGCGGCATGACTTCGCCGTTCGATCCGGGCCCACACGAAAGGTACCGCGTCAAAGCCGACCCTTTCGAGGGACAGGGCGTCAAGCAGCGGGTTGACGGCGGTCGAACTCTGCTGAATCAGCTTGCGAGCTTTCTTAAGGTTTTCACCGGGGAACTGCCGGATGGCGGCTATCGCCCAGTCGACGTAGAATTGCGGGATATGTTGCCGGACGAGCCGGGAGGCCTGATCCAAGCCGCTGATGACCTCGCGGTTGCCGACCACAAAGCCAAACGGAATCGGCGGCAGTCCGAAAAGGTAGGCGAACGAGCAGACCTCGACACCAATTTTTCTGCCGCCGGTGATAGCGACCAGCGAAGTCAGCTTGCGGCCGGATATGGACTGATAGGCAGCATCGTTGACGACGATGATGTTCTCTCTTCCGGACAGCCACAGCAATTCTTCGAAGGCCTTCTCCCCCAGTTCCGCGCCGGTGGGGTTGTGGGGTGAATTGACGAAGAGGAGTCTGGCGACGCGGCCCAGGCGGGAATTGACGCGCTTGAAATCGGGCAGCCATTCGTTTTTCTGGACGACGGCGTAAGATATGGGTTCGCCACTGCAGGCGGCGACCGCCCGCCGGTACAGCGGGACGCCCACATCGGGCACGAAGGCAATATCACCATTGTCGATAAATGCCAGGGCCAACTGGAATATCAAATCTGAGATACTGCCACCGATGAAAATCTCTTTGGAACCGTTAAGCTTGGCCCCGTGATAATTCAGAAACCAGCCGGCGAGTTCTTCCTTGAGGTTTTCTATCTTGCCCTTACCGGCCACGGCCAGCGGCACATCACGGCGCGCGTCATCGTCATCATACTCGACCGGCCAGTGAAAGCTGCCGAGATCCAGAAGTTCCGATTTCCTGATCAGGGGAGGTTTCTTCCCGGCGTGGACAAAGGAAAAGATGTCGGGGGGAAGCTGGTAGAGGCGCTGGGCTTTTTCAATAATGACTTTTTTCATGTTCATATCCGCCCGAGTCGGTCAGGAGCCTTTTGTCTCAAGCTTTCGCCGTATCTCCGACAGGCGCTGGACATCCTCGGCCGGAAGGGTGTCAACCCCGCCAAGTTGCCGCGCCAGCATGACTATCCTGGCATAATGCTCGACGGTCTCATGTCGGTGATAAGCCTGTTCGAGGCTGCTCCCGAGCGTGAGAAGACCGTGGTTTTTGAGCAGAAAGGCGTTGCAGTGGTCGATATACGGCGCCAGCGAAGCGGCGACGGCTTCAGTGCCGGGTGGGGCGTACGCGGCTTTCGGGATGTCGCCCACAAATACGACGACTTCCGGCAGCACGTCGGCGTCGAGTGGCTCTCCGGAGACGGCGAAAGCGGTAGCATACGGGGCATGCGAATGAACGCATCCCATAACTTCCGGTCGGAGCCGGTACACATACAGATGCATGGCCATTTCTGACGAGGCCGCCAGTCGGCCGTGGACATGCTTGCCGTCGAAGTCAACGGTCACGAGGTCGTCGGCCGCCAATTCCCCTTTGGGCCGTCCCGCAGGGGTTATCATGATATGACCGCCTTCAAGGCGCATCGATATATTGCCGTCGGTGCCGGCGAGCATACCGCGCTGGTAAAGCTTCCGGCCGATTTCGATAATTTTTCTTTCAGGGCTGAAGGAAGTCGTCATAACAAGCCGAAGTTAGGCGGTGGGGTGAGAAAAGTCAATAGGTTCCCGCTACGAAAGGCGTGCCCGGCGGATAACTCTTTGTCGGCCATAGGACTTGCAGGCAGTCCCAGTCGCTGGCGGCGGCCTTCGGGGAAGGGAAAAAAAACTTCGGCCAAGGCACATTTTTTTTTGAATCAACGCCGCGTTTGGAGCGTTATAACTACTGAACCGACTGTCAAGCAAAAAATATTTCTTGACAGCATGGGATATGAAACGTATTATACAAGGCTAACTTTTGGAGGAAGATAGTTGGCAGTTGGTCACCTTTTCCCCGATTCGAGGAAGACTAAGGGGCATACGATACTCACGGCGATTTTTGTCGCCGTCGTTTTCACTCTGGTCGGCATCCTCATAGCTTCCAATCTCAACCTGTCACCCCGCACGGAGGCTCAGAGTGCTTCGGGCATTTCGACTTCGGGCGAGTACCCGGTTGTTGAGCGCGATGGTCGTTTGCAGTCTCCCTTCGTAGCGGTCGTGGACAATGTCAAGAACGCAGTGGTCAATATCTCGGCCCGGACTCGTGAGGAGAATCTGCCCTGGTGGTATCAGGGTTCAAATTACGCGACCTCGTCGGGATCGGGGTTCTTTTTCCGCAACGACGGGTACATTCTCACCAACAATCATGTCATCAAGGACGCCATGAAGCTGTCGGTGTGGACGGCGTCGGGTTATAAATACGAAGCGAAACTGGTCGGAGCCGACCCGCTGACGGACCTGGCGGTAATAAAGGTAGAGCCGGAAGAGGAGATTACGGCTATTCCTTTTGGCAATTCGGACGACATCAAAGTCGGGGATTGGGCCATAGCCATCGGGAATCCCTTTCCGCAGCAGGGTCTGGACCGGACGGTGACGGTGGGGGTCGTCTCGGCCAAGGGCCGCAGTAACCTGCGCTTTGGTTCCGAGACACCGACCTACCAGAGCTATATCCAGACGGATGCCTCCATCAATCCCGGAAACTCGGGCGGCCCGCTGCTCAACCTGAGGGGCGAGTGCATCGGCGTCAACGCAGCCATATCCAGTCCGACGGGCAGTTCGGTGGGTATTGGCTTCGCCATTCCAATCAACATGGCCAAAGCAATCGTACCAGACCTGATAGCTTCGGGTCGAGCTTCCCGGGGCTGGCTGGGAGTTTGGCTGTCCGACGTTACGGAGCGCGAAGCCAAGCGGCAGGGGCTGGGGGCGGTCCGGGGCGTTGTGATAGACTCCGTGTTTACCGGGTCGCCGGCAGAAAAGGCGGGTCTGGAGCGGGGTGATATCGTGACGGGCTTTTCGAATCAGCCGGTCGACAACGCCAGCCAGTTATCGGTGTTGGTATCGACCATCAAAAACGGCACGACGGTGGAGGTTGAGTACATCCGTGACGGCAGCCGCCACGTTGGCCAGACCGTAATAACGGACCGGGAAACATTCCTTGCTTCCCATGACGGGCCAAGCACACAGGATGATTTCGAGGTTGACCGCTGGATGGGCATGGAGCTTATGACTTTCACACCCGATATCGCGCGGGCGCTGGCTGTCGATTACGTGGAAGGAGTTTACGTTCGGCGGGTGTATCCGGGCTCCCCGGCCGACAATTCGTCGATCGCCAGAGGCACCATCATATTACAGATAAACAACGTACCAGTAAAGTCGCTGGAAAGTGTCGAAGAGGTGGCCGGACAGCTATCCGGGACCGACGGACGGGTTCCGCTGATCGTGCAGGAACCTGACGGTACCATTGCTCGAAAGGTCATCAGGCCTTAGTCGAGCCCGGGGACAGGCAATCATCAACCCGATGACCGGCCGGATGATGCGGTCATCCAACAATATAGAGCAGAAGGAGACGGCCAAAGACTGTGGCGAAACAATCTCTAAAGTATCGTGACGAAGACAGGTCCCTGGATCTGTATCTTCGCGAAATAGGGGAAACGTCTCTAATAACCGCCGATGAAGAGGTGCGGTTGGCCAGGAGAATCAAGCAGGGCGATCAACGGGCCCTGGAAAAACTGACCAAGGCCAACCTTCGCTTCGTGGTTTCGGTAGCCAAGCAGTACCAGAATCAGGGTCTTTCGCTGGCTGACTTGATTAACGAAGGTAACATAGGTCTTATCAAGGCGGCGAAACGTTTTGATGAGACGCGTGGGTTCAAGTTCATCAGCTACGCCGTATGGTGGATCAGGCAGGCCATTTTACAGGCACTGGCCGAGCAGAGTCGAATCGTTCGCCTGCCGCTAAACCGTGTGGGTACGCTTCACAAGATCGGCAAGATCTCAAGCAAACTCGAACAGGAACTGGGCCGGGAGCCGTCGCCCGAGGAAATCGCCAACGACCTGGAGTTGTCGGAGGGCGAGGTCTCTGACACGCTCAAGATATCCAATTCGCACCTTTCGCTGGACCAGCCGTTTTCCGTTTCCGAGGATAATTCTTTGATCGACGTTCTGGAAGACGAGTTCCAGCCGTCGCCCGACGAGTCACTGCTGAGCCATTCGCTTCGCATCGAGATCGAGAAGGCGCTGGATACCCTGACGCCGCGCGAGGCCGAGGTGATCAACCTGTACTTCGGTCTCAATCACGAGAAAGCGCTGACGCTCGAGGAGATCGGCGCCCGCTTCTCTCTTACGAGAGAGCGCGTACGGCAGATCAAGGAGAAGGCGATTCGCCGACTGCGCCATGCCTCGCGCAGCCGTTCGCTGCGTGCTTACTTGAATTAGAACACAATCGTGCTTTTCGGGCCGCCCTGTCGGGCGGCCTTTTTTTTGCAATTCCACCGGATGCACCCGGTCTGCGTGCTGAGAAAACGGGAAGAGAATCGGGACAGGGCCGAACAGAAGGGCATCTATTGATGTATTAACGCGGCTATTGTCACTCCGTCGCGCTGTCTGTGACGGGCTCGGGTTGCCGCTCAAAGGGCAGATCGACCTTATCGGTTACATCCTCATACTGGAATGGAAAATTCCATGGAGCGTAGAACGTCCTGTCCGGCAGGAGGTCAAAAGCAGTGCCGAAGTACTCGTTGAAGACCACGCGGAAGGAATTCACGGGAGTAATGGCGGGATAAAGAGGCAGAGAATCGACGCCGGGAAGATAATAGGCGTTGAGGATCGACAGGCGTTCCTTGAGATAAGTCGTGCGGGCGCTGTTCCAGTCGAGCATGGCGCCCGAACCATGGTCGGCCTGGACGATAATGATGGGCGCCGGGCCGGTCGCGTTGGCGATGATTTCATCGAGGGCTTGCTGAAGCAGGTTCGTAACCACGTGAATCTGGTTACGATAGCCGCTGATATATTCTTCAACGGTTCCCCCATGTATGGTATAATGGTTGCCGTCGGCGTGGTTGAATTCGCGTTCGCGGGCATAGGGTTCGCCGTTTTCGTCGAAAAGAAACGGCGGGTGGGGCGCCAGGATGTGCGCAAAGACGAAAAAGGGCGAGGGCGCCACCGTGAGCCTCCTGAGTTTTTCCAGATCGAAGCAGATTCTGTCGCGCTCCAGGTCATACGGTGACTTGACTTTGTGTAACCAGTACGGGAGGGGGGTGGTCAGGAGAACGAGGTTCTGAAACTGAGTGAAATTAAGAACCGGCGACAGGACGTAATCGGCTTTTTTTATTTCGGTCAGGTTGTAACCGGTCGCAAAGGAGACAATCTTGTATCCCTGCCGGCGCAGGAACTGAAAAACGGCGTTGTTCTGGAACAACTTCGCCAGGGGCATGCGGTCGCCGGAACCGGCTTCGAAATCGGCGAGTTGATCGATGTAGTTCAGGTTCAGCGAGGCGGAAAGGGACAACAGCGTCTGCGGGTAATTACTGTGGCTGCTGTCAGCAACATAGAACCCGGCCTGCCTGAGATGAGCCAGGAAATCGGAATTGTCATAGTCGAAAACTTCCTTAAGCACGTCCCGGCGGGCATAACCGTCCACAACGATATAGTAAATATCGCGAAGCGGTCCGGCCGCGCCCGCGCCCGGGCTGATCTCGGTGCGTTCGACGACGACCGCGGAACGACTGGCCAGGACATAGCCTCCAACCGCCACCTGCGCGGCCACCAAGACCACGGTCAGGGTGTTGAGAAGCGATGTCAGCCTGGGCAGGGTGCCGCGGCTTCGGACAACGAGAAAAACGGCAACGAGCAGGATGCCGCCCAGTGTCCACAGGACGCGCTCGTTGGCCCGGTCGGAGAACTGGTGAAATTCCAGGCCCAGCCAGCGCGCGAAATTCAGCAGGTGCCCGTAGGAAAAGAAAGGCACCAGGAAGATAGTGACGATCAGGCCGCTCTTGTTGGTGTTCCTGAGGGCCAGGTTCAACCCGGTCGTTAACAGAAAGACAACGACGGTGATCACTGCCGCGGGCAGCAGAATTTCGGTCACATGCATCTGTCGGGCGTTCTGGGCGAACAGAAACAAAATCGGGAACAGGCCGGCCAGGTAAGGATGAAGGACAAACCGCTTTTTCACCAGCCGCGCTCCGTATTCTGAATGAGTTCCCTTATATCCCGGGGGAATTCCTTGCCGCGAAGCTGCTCAGTCACCCGCTGGAAGATGTATGGTCGATACCACGGCGAATATATGGATTCGTCGGGCAGCTTCTCATAATTGGTACCGAAGTAGGCGTTCAGAATCAACCGGAAAGTGTTGACGGGCGTGATAGAGGGATACACGGGCAGGCTGTCCAGGCCGGGGAGATAAAAGGCGTTGAGAATCGAGAATCGTTCCTTGATATAGGTGCGCCTGACACTGCTCCAGTCCAGTCTTGCCCCGGAACCATGGTCGGCCTGCAGAATAATAACAGGCGGGTCATCAGCACTATTTTCCAGAATCCCATCGATAGTTTCTTGAAGCAGACCGGTGACAACTTTTACTTGATTGTGGTACCCGACGAGGTATTCGCGGGTGTTGCCGCCGTCCCGTATATAATGGCTGCCGTCGCCGTGATCGTAACGACGGGACCGCTCGTGGGTATTACCCTCTTGGTCGAACAGGAACGGCGGGTGCGGCGAAACGATGTGGGCAAAGACGAAGTAAGGCGGCTCGGCCTCGGTGATGTGGGGCAGCTTTTCAAGCGTCTTCAGAACGCGATCACGGTGGAGGTCGAAGGGTGATTTGAGACCATGCATAATATACGGCAGGGGTGTCGTCAGAAGCAGAAGACCCTGGAACTCGGAGGGGCTGCCGGCGGGATTAAGAGTGATATCGGCGTCGTCCAGCTCGGTCATGTCGAAACCGCTGACAAAGTTCACGAGCGTGTAGCCCCGTTCCCTGAGCGTTTTAAAGAGAACGTTGTCGCGGAACAGTTTTATCAGGGGGAGCCGGTCCTTGGTCGTTTTGTCAAACTTGCCCAGCGCATGGAGGAAGTTCATGTTCAGCGAGGATGCCAGCGTCTGCATGGTCTGCGTATAATTGGCATAGCTGCTGTCAGCGACAAAGAAACCTTTGTCTCTCAGGTGCTCGAGAAACTCCGAGTTGTCGTAGTGGAAAATCTCTTTGAGAATGTCGTGCCGCGCGTAACCGTCGACTACTATATAATAAATATTGGGAAGCTTATCAGGGCTGTCACCTGTCACGGCGATTTCCGGCCGGTCCAGGGCCACGGACGAGCGGCCGGCAACGGCGTAGCCGCCGGCCGCGACCTGAAGCAGCACCAGCATCACGGCGACGATGTTCAGAAGACGGGTCAGCCGAGGCAGAGAACCGGCGGCGCGGAGAGTAAAGAAGATTACAGCGACAAGCATCAGGCTGAGACCTCCGAGGAGCACGCCGTTGACGGTGTCGTCGAACTGGTCGAACTCAAAATGCAGGCCCCGCACCAAATCGACAAGGTGCCCATAGGAGAAAAAGACCAGCAGAAAGACGCTGATTATCAGGCCGGCCTTGTTGATGTTTTTAAGCAGCAGGTTCAACAGAAGTGTTGTCAGCAGAACAAAGGCAAGGACCGCCAGCGCCGGCACCACGGTATCGTTGATCGGCATCTGGTCGGCGTTTTGGGCGAACAGAAACAATACGGGGAATAATCCGAACAGGTAGGGATGTAGCACAAACCACTTTCTCATGCCGACGCTATTTCCTCTCCATCAGGTACATGGTGCGTTCACTCTCCTTGATGTTTTGCGAGTCGGTGATCTGAAAGACATCGGCGAAAGCCTTTTCAAATCCTTCCCGGGCGTAATCGGGGAAAATATCTTCGCGCGAGGCCAGAAGCCGCTGAGTCTGGGAGTCGCTCTTGGGAACGAATTCGATAATCAGGGAACGGCAGATGCGGGCGAAAAAGTGGGCCACCATCGGCAGAGGCAGGTTGTTGGCAATGGCTAGATGGTGAACCAGAGCCAGGGCCATAACGGTATCATCGGTGGACCGTTTCAGGGCGGCCTTACGTTCGGTGTTTTCCCATCCGAGGTCGGGACTGGGATTGGTCAGGTCAAGCAGCAAGGGCAGGAGGCTGGTATCCTTATTCTTAACGCATTCGCGGTAATTCTTTTCGACGGCCGCCGGGTCAACGTCGAAAGCGACCGTCGGGATACCGCGATCCGCGGCCAGACGGCTGTACAGGCCGGTATTGGCGCCCAGGTCCCAGACTCGCGACGGGTTCAGCCGCTCCAGGTATTGACTCACGAGAGCTTTTTTGTGTTGGAGCGCCGCCGGGGTGTAATTCGTGTGCTCATAATAGTCGCCCCAGGTGGTATCTTCGGGTTGCCAGTCAAGCGACCTGACCGCCGACTGGAGATTATCGATCAGGCCCAGCAGGGAGCGTTTGCTCATCTTGCGGCTGATAGTCTTTATGCTGGTGTCGGCATAGCGCTTCTGGCTTCTGGCGTGCAGCCTGATGTGCGTGAGCAGCGAAAAACTGAAGCGTGTCCGAAAGGGCAGTAGTTCGCTGGCCAGGTCCAGCGGGATGCCGTCAATATACACCCGCAGAAGCTGGCCAAGACGGATATCGGTAAGGCTCATCAGGGCCAGGGGCGCCAGAAAATGCTGACAGAACTGCCGATAGGCCACCCATGGCGAGCCTTCTCTGTATTTTTCAAACGACAGGGTATCTATCATAACCGGTCGGCCGTTGACAAACTGGATGTTATAGGCGCTGGCATCCTTGAGCGACATGCCCATCTCAAGGGCCATCTGCTGAATTTGCAGAGTGACAGAGGCCGCATCCTTGAGCTGGCCGAAACACCACTCGTAGGGATACGACACAAACGGCACCTGATCCGGTTTGATGACCTTATAAGCATCGGCAGTCTGGGCGGCATCGAGACCGGCGTCGACGTGAGGAATCAGCAGACGGGCGGCCACGAGTTTCCCGTAAAGCCCGCTGCCGAGCAGCAGGTCAAAATCCTTTTGGCAGGCTTTGTTTACCTGACGATATACGGTACCGTCGCGCACAAAGACAAATCCGCTGGGGTCCCGGAAGGAGGCGGGGTCGATCCGGCTATTCTTTATCGGGTCCGACATCACGTCCTTTGGAAAACAGTTTCCCGAAAAACGACCTCAGGTTTCTCCAGAAGATTTTGACGGCGAGAGCCGCCCCGAGCAGACCGGCCAGGACTAACTGGAGGATATAGCTGCCAGTCGCCGGGTCGAGATAGGCATGGGCGGGCTGATAAGACAGCACAATCAACAGTCCTGTGAGGAGAAATACGCTTAGCAGCCTTCTCATAATGCAGCACCTCCGGATAAGTCGGTAAGAATATTTTTCGAAGCCAAACAGCATGCATTATAAGCAATTTGCGGGGTTTTTCAAGCGATTTCTGCGGTCCGCCTGAGCGGGCGACATCAGAAGGAACACGGGCACAGGCTGACGGCTATTTGGAGCAGACTTCGCGTGGTTACGATGGCGCTCCTCCAGCGCGTGGGCGCCAGCGGCCGAAAGCGGACAGCAGCAACCGGGCCGAACAGACAATGACCACCGACAGGAGGATATCGGCAGAAATGTGGCCCGGGTAGAAATACCGGGAGCCCTGCCAGGGGAAAAAGCCGATCAGGAGGCTGTAATAAACCAACACACATCCAAGAACGAGAGCAGCGCGCGATTCGCTCCGTCGGCATAGCATGACAAGACCGATGACGGAGAGTAGGAAGGTCAGGTAATTGAGCTTGTATCGCTTTACAAAGCCCTCGAGCGGTCTTGTGATGTAGTCATACCGCGGAATCAGCAAACGGTGTTGATAGCTGATGTCGTTTATGTTCGTCCAGTCCTGTCTGAAGTAGGTTTCGACCAGGCGCCACGGGTGCTCGGCTAAGACCTCTTTGAATTTCCCATACTGACGCCAATAGTTTTCACCAGCGCTCAGGTGGTTCCGGCCATTTTTTCTCAGGTAGTCATCCAACCATTCCCTGAGTATCTCGCGGTGCGGTCGATTCTGCATTCTTCCCAGTGTCATTGCCGCCACGGTTGCGGGCCCCCCGGCGCTTGAGAAAGCGATCGTCGCACAACCGTGCACGCACCAGTTGCGGATGACCCAGCCGGCCGCCGTTACGAGCATTATGGCAATACAGACCATCACCTTTAGGATAAGCCGGTTATGTCGTACGTACCATCGTCTGCGGATCCAGAGGAAGGCAATGAGAGCCGTCACCACAGGCCAGAACAGCCCAACGGGGTGAATAAGGATTGCGCCAGCCGTCAGAAGACCACAAAGAACGAAGCAGGCCCAGCTTCCTCTCCTGAGTCCCCTGACAAATAACAGCAGGCCCGTCAGGAAAACAAAGTAGTGCAGAGAATCCGAGAGCAGCGAGCAGCTTAGAAATACACCGGTGACCGATACCGCCGAAAGCAGTCCCGCCGTCAGGCCAACGGCTCGGTCCCCCAGCAGTTCTATCGCCAGAAGATACAGGAGGGCGCAGGAGAGGCTCGCGAGGATCAGTTGAATGACGAGAGCCGGCAAGGCGGCGACGCCGAAAACCACGAATGAAACCATCAAAAAGCAGGGATAACCCGGTCCGTGGGAGAAAACAGCGGACTCATAGTCACCCCGCGCCAAGAGCCAGCGCCCTG
>JAOUEU010000067.1 GCA_029858555.1 Candidatus Zixiibacteriota bacterium | reverse complement strand
GTCGGGTTTCGCATCTACCTCGTAACCGCGATCTGTTTTCACCATTTTTGACTCGCCCCGGGAATATTTCTTCGTGGTCGCGATCAGGCTGCCCTTTGTCTTAGTATCATCGCTTCCGGCAATCGTGCCTGACGCCGTTGTCTTCGTCTTCGAGGCCACGGCCAGCCTGGCTACTTTCTTCTCGTAATCGGGGTAGCCGCTGGCGACCGGATTGCGGTAACCGGAGTAGCGCACCTCTTTATATTTGGATGTGACGCCCCGAGCCGGCGTGATTACCGTCCGGTCAAGAATGACGGTGTTGTACCGGTGCACGTGAATGTCGGATTCCCAGCAATAGCCGAAGGGATCGTAAATGGTGAACGTGTGCCAGCCGACGTACAGGCGCGGAATATAGAGCGGAGCAATACCCCAGTACACACCGTTGACGTAGACGGTCCCGCCGATGGGCCAGTCGATGTAGACGTTTCCGGCAACCGTCCAACTCGGATAATCAGGATAGTACACCGGCCTGAAATAGTAGTCTTCCCACTCATTGATGTAAATAACAGTGCGATCGTAGGCAAACCTCTGACCATCGTAGCGCACGAAATAGCGGCCATTGATGAAATCCATGTAGTCGTTACGATCGTCCCAGTCGAAAATGAGCCCCGAATTAGGATACCAGTCAGGAATGGGGAAACGCTCGCGCGAGGCCACTATCTGGATGTTCTCCACCCCGTCGGGACCGGTAACCACCAGGTCATAGTCGTCGAATGAACCCGGTATGTGATAGGTAACGTCGCCCTCGACGTAGTTGTCTGCATTCGGCCCCGAGGGAAACAGCAGGTTCACGCGACCGCGCGTATCGATGGAATAGATGGCGACAAAAGCGTCTCGATTCACGCGGAAACGGATGACGATGTTATCACCTTCGTAGAACTCGTTGTCCGTATGATTGGTCCAGATCTCGGCATCGAGATAGCGGTCGATGCGCCCCCGGTCAGCATAGCCATTGGACTGCTCATCGTCATCATAATCCCGGGCTAAATTCTGTGCCCACCCGACGGGGACACAGATGACAGCCATGAGAACCGTCAATCCTGTAATTTTCAAAATATTTCGCAGCATTTCACTTGCCTCTCTTTCCTTTTATTTCGATGAGCCGGTGCTTACGTTTCGTTTCAAATAGTTTGGGCCGACAACGATCTCGTCCGTGCCATCGCTGCGCGGCGCCAACTCCGGGTTATCATAACCTCGCTGATACGCCCAGGCCAGATCGAGCGAAGCGGCGTTCTCGGCCAGAACCCACAGTTTAGCATAATGCTTGTCAGAAGTCTTAATCACATAGATATGGTTTTGTATTACTTCCATCCAGCCACGAGCGGACCAGCCGTCCTGAGGAGCCCAGCCGACATTCTCAAAATACTCGCAGTAGCCGAGATCCTGTATATAGGTACTGACATTTGCAGCATTAATGTAATAAATGCCGCCCGCCTTATCGACATAGACGTCTGCGGCCGGACTGTCCCAGGCCACCCGATCCTGATTGGCAAAATCGAATCCCGCCTCGGAACCATCAACAGCCATATCCCACAACTCAACCACACCCTCCGGACGAGGCGTGTCAAAGGCGGGCTCGGCCGACAGGTCCGATTCATGACCGGCAAAGTCGACTGACGAAATTGCATACCAGTAGGTGTTGCTGTTCCCGGCGGTGTAGTCAACAAATCCGGGACTGTAATAGATGAGATCGAGATTGGGGTTATCATCGGCGGTGCGCCGGCCGATCTCGCTATAATTCTGAGTGGCTTCATTTGAGCGCTTAATGACGAACTCTTTGATGTCACGCTCATAGGGACCGTTCCAGAAAATGTAAATAGCATTGTCGCCGGTAACGGTGTAGACACCCTGAGGCGGCTGCGGACGCGTATCGACGACGACCATATCGTCGTCATCTTCGTCGCAGCCCACAACGGCAAACGCCGCCAGAATAAGAAATATGGGGAACAAAAGCTTTTTCATGACAACTCCTTTTCTATTTTTCATTTTCCACTGGAAATAGTATCAATAACCGTGCCGGGACGCATAAGATCATATGATACAGCCTCTTAGATAATTATGAAGAAGACTCAAAAGGGAGTTGCCGCACAAAAATTGTGCGCCAATCGACAGGGGGCGCACAATTATTGGCTGTCTCGGGAAAGCTGATATTCCCTGATTTTGCTGCGCAGGGTATTACGGTGAATGCCGAGTCTTTCAGCACACATACCAATATTCCACCCCAACTGGTCAAGGCAGTGCCTGATATGCTCCTTCTCCACCTCGGCGATAGTGGTAATCTCCCGGTCGGCCGACGGAGCTTTTTCCGGGGAACTCAGGCCGGTCAAATCGTGCTGACTTAAGGCGCGCGTGCGGGTCAAGACAACGGCTCGTTCGATAATATTTTCCAGTTCCCGAACATTGCCCGGCCAGTGATACGAATTCAAGATACGGGCAGCATCGTTGTCGATGCCCGAAACCTCTTTGCCAATCTTTCTGGCGAATTTATCGACGAACTTCTCAGCCAGGAGCAACAGGTCACCGCCCCGGTCCTTAAGGGGCGGCAAATCGATGGTTATTACGTTTAGCCGGTAGTAGAGATCTTCTCGGAATCGGCCTTCAGCCACCATTTTTTTGAGGTCGCGGTTGGTGGCGGCAATTATCCTGATGTCGAGGGCTATCTGTTTCACCGAACCCAGGCGCTCGATTTTCCGATCCTCGAGAACGCGCAGCAGTTTCACCTGCATCGTTAGTGGCATCTCCGCAATCTCATCCAGAAAAAGAGTACCGCCGTCGGCCAACTCGAATCTTCCCTGCTTGGCTTTCTCCGCCCCGGTGAAGGCGCCTCGTTCGTAGCCGAAAAGCTCCGATTCGAGGAGTGTCTCCGGGAATGCCGCGCAGTTTATGGCAACCAGGTTCTGCTCGGCTCGGGGTGAGAGTGCATGCAGGGCCCTGGCCACCAACTCCTTACCCGTACCGGAGGACCCGGTTATCAGGACCGTGGCTTCTTCGGGTGCCACCACCGAGATCAACTCTTTGACTTTCATAATGGCCGGTGATTCACCGAAGATTTCAGAGGTGGGAAAAACTTCGGCCAATCGCTCGGTCATAACCTCGTTGGCTACCGCGAGACGATTCTGAGAGGCCGCCTTTTCAAGCTTCACCAGCAACTCGTCAAGATTTTCGACCGGCTTGGTCAGGTAGTCGAAGGCGCCCCTCTTCATGGCCGCCACGGCGGTCTCCACTGACCCGAAAGCAGTCAGGACAATCACCTGGATGAAGGGATTGACCTCTCTCAGCCGGGTGAGCAACTCCAGGCCATCCATACCGGGCATTTTCATATCGACAATGGCAACCGGGGCAAAGATATCGTGGTAGAGCTCCAGAGCCTCCTCACCGGTACCGGCGGAGAAAATACTGAAGCCTCTCTTGGCCAGAAAACCCGACAGCAGTTCTCTTTGGCGGGCCTCGTCGTCAACTAATAGCAGCCTGGTTGGGGCCATGTTGTAAATTAAAGCGACCGTTCCCGATTTCAAGTATAAAAAAACCCGCCGGCAAAGGCGGGTTGTAGATCGTTGTGCGGGATCCGGTTGCTATGAGCCGATCAGGATTCGGACGCCGGCATGAATGTCGACAAGACCGAAGTTCTCACCGAATTTATATTCCTCGCCGCCATATTCGGCCTTGGAATCCTCGGTCAGCGCACGATGATAATTGACCTCCAAAAACAGTCCGCTGAAATCGGCCGTGTAGTAAAAGACACCGGCGCCAAAACCGAAAGCAAGGGCCGGGTCATACGTTTTTTCGCGGTAACGATTTCCCGCAAAGTTGCCTACGAGGGTCGTAAATTTGGGGTTCTCAACGCCGATGTGGGCCTTGATGTATGGCTCGAAGTTCGACTCGCTCTGGAAATAATACTTGATATAGGCATTTGGATTGTACAGGCGATGGTGTAACTCGGAGGCCTCGTCCTCGGCATCAATGCTGAACTGCGAATAGACCATATTAAGGCCGATAACCATGTTCGGCTTCAGGAAATAGCCGATATCGAGCCCGAAGCTGAAACCGGTTTTGGCGCCGAGCGTGTCATGCCAGTCTGAAATCCCGGCGGCGGGAATACCCAGCCCGCCGTAGAAATTCATCTCCATGAAGTCCTTTTCTTCCTCTTCATCTTGCGCTACAGCCGTCAGGTTAACCGCCAGCAGAAGAAAAGCCGCACACAGAATTGATAGCTTTTTCATCAATGCATCCTCAAATTATAGAAAAACGCTCTTTTCCAACCACCTGAGTCCATATCCGCCGGTCAATATACCACGTTATTGACGAACGGATTAGCCAGAAGTAAACAATTATTTTCCGGTTTGTCAACCAATTATCCCACTGGCCCAAATGAGGAAAGCCGATAGGCCAGTCGGTTTTCCCTGACTGCTGCTCCGACCCGGAACTGCGGGCGCACCGGCAGCGACCCGGGAGGAACACCGAACGGACAGGCACTGTGGAATTCATTTCGACCCAACGGATAGCGGTTAAGCAGAAGGACCGTTATCAACTCGCCTGGACTCGTAGACCACCATTGTCTACTTCCCACCTCTGCCTCCCGCCATGACGATCTGCTCTCCTGTCCTTATCTGGTCAGGGGATTTCCGGAGACCGGCCGGCGGTCCCTTGCGGGCAGCCACAAGCCAAAAAGAATTACAAATCTGGTCCGGACCTGCCGATACAAGAATATATAGGCCAGAAAACGTATGGAGGCTGTATGGCGTACAAAAATATCGACCAGGCGAAAGTAAATGACCCCAGATTGCGCCGCGAATGGGCTGATCTCCTCGGCAAACTCGAGATGTCGCTTAACAGGTTAAATAGCATGGACTTGGGGCCCGAAGGAGACGCTCGGAATCTGCAGTATTTTGAGGCCGTTAACGATTTCATCGAGGCTCGGGACCGGGAACGGGCATTTTTCTGGGATAATCTTCTCAAGCAGCAGCCGGTAGGTTGACCGACTGACCGTTAATCCACGGTTCGGAATATAGAAGCTGCGAATTCGCAAATAAGAGCCACCCTTTGTCAGAGAAGGGTGGCTCCTTCAATTATCTTGAGTCAAGAACTACGGGCAGGCCGGCGGGGCCGGACCCGAAGGGATCCCGAATAACCACGTCAGCAGATAGCTTACATCAGAGATATTGGCCTTTTCCTGGATGTCACCGTTGGCGTTCGCCTCTTCGATGCATGCAGGAGCCGGACCCGTCGGAATACCGAAAAGCCAGGTCAGCATGAATGTCACGTCTGAGATGTTGGTTTTGTCTTCGGAATCATTATTGGCATTACCCCGAATTCCTGCACAACAGCCCTCAGCAGTCTCCACGTGGGCATAGGCGATGTTCGACAGGCGCCCGGTCTGACCCTCGGCATCGGCAGCCTGCACCCGATACCAGTAATCGCCGTTTTCCCGGGCTGTAAATTCATAAAAAGTGTCGCTGACGGCAGCGTCGACCTCGACGGTACTGCTAAAATACTGGACGTTGGCAATATCATCGATGTAGACGCCCTCCTCGGTGTAATAATAGTCCGTGAAGTACGACAAGCGGAAGAAGACCTGCTGACCTTCGTAGGCCGACAGGCCGAATTTTGCCTCCACCCAGCCACCCGATGAGCCCGTGATGCCGTTACCCAGATTGGTGCCGTTGGGGTTATCGGAAGTGGTCAACTCGTTGGCCAGGTTGGTAAACGTAAATCCGCCATCCTTCGAAATCTGGGCATAGAAGTAATCCCAGTCCTGCTCGATAGCGTACCACATCCAGAACCTGAGAGTATCATCAGGTTTCACCTCATAAGGGTACACCGATAGAAGCCAGTGATGCGACCGGTTTTCACTTTCGGTATACCATGATGTGGTCCCCGAATGCCGGCGGGCGGCCGTCAGGGACATGCGCGTGATGTCCCAATATCCATAGTTGCTCTCGCAATCATCGATGAGCGTCTGCCGGTCCTGAAGCTCCAGTAGACGATACGAGACCGCCGGATTGATACTGTCGGCAAGAGACCATTCCACGGTGTAATCAGTCCCCGGCGAATCGATATCGAATATCGTCGGCGCCTTGGGCGGACCGATCACATAGGGCTTGTCAGCGATGCGGGCAAGGAACAAATTGGGCCAGATGTTTTCTTCGACGAGCTCCGGAATGCGGCTGGGATCGGGCCAGAAACCGTCCAGCGACGAGCCTATTTCACAGGTCAGCGAAATGTAGCGGTCCTTGGAGAGCGTGTCCCCCCAGCCCCAGTCATCGGCATCGCCGTTGGTCGGATAGAGTGTCCAGCCGACACCCGGATCATAACCGTTGTACCGCGTCATCGAATCGCCGAGATTCTTAAAAAAATCCTCCTCGTGGGAGAAGATCCGATCATAACTGTATGGCCAAATCTCAAGGTTGGAATAGGTATGGAGGTTGTGCACGATAACGAACTCGCGACTCAAGATGAAATCCTTAACATGCTGAGTCTCCGGTTCAGAGAAACCCGCTGGGCCCCGATAGGTCTCACCATCAGTCCAGGGCGACGACCCCACGTCATCAAATCCCCATTGAAAACCGTAATTACGGTTCAGGTCGATGCCAAAGGAGCCATCGCCGTTATCCCGGCGGTTCTTGCGCCACATGCCGCCGCCAAGCGGGTTGGTAGCCTGATTGTAGGCGTAACCGTCGGGATTCTGGCAGGGCAGGAAAAACAACTCGCGATTGTTCACCAGTTCGGTGACCTCCGGGTCACTTCCGTAATTCTCGAGCATATAAATCAGAAAGTGCAGGAGTGACGCGCCTGCCGCCGGTTCACGTGAATGAATCATGGCGATATAGCCGACCTCCGGCTCGTCTTCGTCAGTACCGGGATTATCCGAGACCTTGACCACCCACAGGTCCCGATTCTCGATAGTCTTGCCGATGGAGAATTTGGGTGTCATGATCCCGGTATAAATAGCCGCCAGGCTGTCCAGACAACTTTCGATCTCGGATAGAGTCCGAAATCCCCCCATCGTCACGGGCGCCGCATACCGGGATTTGTAGAAGGCCGTCAGATCGTCAATCTGCATTACGAAGGGGATATCAGCCTCGGCCAGACGTTTTAAATCGCCGGGCCATGCCAATAAGTCCAGGCGACCGGCCCTGGCCTCGATAACCTCCAAGCCCAATTCGGCCATCTTCAGATACTGCTCCTTAGTCAAATTGTCGACGGTGACAAGTGATGCCGATTCAGCCCGGATTGGTCGGGTGAAGCCGGAAATGAGCAAGGCGACTGCTATCAGGTAAATCAGCGGATAGCGCAAGTGTTTCCTCCTGTTCGTCCACGGATTCGGCCAAGTCGCGCGAAGCGCCGGTAAGTACAGCGACAGTAAGCCTTTAATAATCAATAAAATAAGGCATTTGGGGATTTTTGCAAGAAGAATTGGTGGTCAACGCCAAGACTGAGGGAAAAAAGAGCTTGAAAAATGTGAAAGATGGTATATAAATTATAGTTTGTACTTAAATACGGGATAATATGAAAGCATTAGTAATTGGCTCGGGAGGCAGAGAGCACACTCTCGTCTGGAAGCTCAAGCAATCGCGGAAAATCGACAAGGTTTTCTGTGCCCCCGGAAACGGAGGCATTAGCCGGATAGCCAAATGCATCAACATCGCACCTGACAACTTTAAGGTTCTTGCCGACTTCGCCCACCGCAACAAGATAGGTCTGACGGTGGTAGGCCCGGAGGCACCGCTGGCCGCCGGCATAGTGGACGAATTCCAGAAACGCAAACTCAAAATTTTCGGTCCCACCAAGGACGCCGCTCGAATAGAGAGCAGCAAGGTTTTCTCCAAGGAGTTCATGCGCAAGTACCACATCCCGACAGCCCCGTTCAAGGTCTTTACTTCGGCCGCCGAGGCCATGGGCTTCTGCAAGTCGGTGCAGTACCCGTCAGTAATAAAGGCTGACGGCCTGGCCGCGGGAAAAGGCGTGGTGATCGTACGCAATCTGGAACAGGCGACTCGTACGATAGAAGACATCATGATGAAAAAGGTTTTCGGAGAGGCCGGCGAAAGAGTGATGGTCGAATCCTTCCTGCAGGGACAGGAGGTCTCGGTCATGGCCATTACCGACGGCAAGACCATTCGCACGATGCTCTCCAGCCAGGACCACAAGCAGGCCTATGATGGCGACCGGGGACCTAACACGGGCGGCATGGGGGCCTATTGTCCCACCGAATTTACGCCGCCCGAAGTGATGCAGGATATTGAGGATCATATTCTGACACCTACCATCGAAGGCCTTGCCAAAGAAGGTGTTGTCTACAAAGGCGTTATTTACGCCGGTTTGATGATTACCGGTGAAGGCCCCAAGGTGCTTGAATTCAACTGTCGGTTCGGCGATCCGGAGTCCCAAGTGGTACTTCCGCTGCTGAAGAATGATCTGGCCGAGATAATGATGGCGGTTGTGAGTCAGAAGCTGGCCTCGACCGGTAAATTCTCATGGCACAATAACACGGCGGCTTGTGTTATAATGGCATCTAAAGGATACCCGGGCAAATATGCCACCGGGGTAAAGATAAGCGGCCTCCAGGACGGCAAGGACAATAATTGCTATGTGTTTCACTCCGGCACCTCGTATAGGGACAAGACCTGGCTCACGGCCGGCGGCCGGGTCCTGGGCGTCATGGGTATGGATAAAAGTTTAAGGCTGGCTTTAAACCGAGCTTACCGAATGGTGAACAAGATCAAATTCGAAGGCGCCACCTATCGGCGCGATATCGGCTTTAGAGCCGGAAAACCGGTGGGATGATGGTGCCAAAAGTACTGATAATAGTCGGCTCGAAATCCGACCTCGAGTACGCCGAAATCTGCCGCGCACAGCTTCGCGAGTTGCGGATAGAGTGCGAACTTGAAGTTTCTTCAGCCCATCGGAACCCTGAGAAGACACAGGAGTTGTCTGCTACAGCTGAAGAGCGCGGTTTTGAGGTTATCATTGCGATGGCCGGAATGTCGGCCGCTCTGCCCGGAGTAGCCGCCGCTCACTCTAACCTGCCCGTGATCGGTGTGCCTCTGCCCGCCAGCCTCAACGGCCTGGATGCGCTGATGTCCGTCACCCAGATGCCGCCGGGGATCCCTGTGGCCGCAGTGGCCATAGGCAAGCCCGGAGCAAAGAACGCGGCGGTGCTGGCCGCCCGAATCCTGGCCATTAAACATCCCGACGTCAAAAGCGTCCTGAAGAAGTATCGGGAATCGCTCTGATTGAACGGGATCAAATCATGACGAAGACTGTAGAATATATAACAAAACAGAAAAGGAGTATCTTTATGCTCAGTTCAGTCAGGTCCGGATTTTCATTCACTATCCTGTTAGCCCTTACTGTTTTCCTTATCTCGAGCCTGGCGTCCTTCGCCGTTGCGGATACGGAAAAAGCCAAGGAGCACTTCAATACCGGTATCAAGGCGAAGCAGGAGGGCAACGACGAGGCAGCGATCGCGGCATACAATGAAGCCATCAAAGAGGATGCAGAATTCGTCGACGCATATATCAACCTGGGAGCCATCTACTTTGAGAAAAACGACTATGCCAACGCGCTTGATATGTTCCGGACCGCATCGGAGAAAGACGCCGCCAACCCCGACGTTTTCGCCAACCTCGGCCGCGTTGAGTACAAACTCAAGAAGTACGTCGAAGCTGAAACGGCCTTTAAGACCGCCATCGGGCTGGACAGCAAAAACGCTGAGCTATACAAGGATTTGGGCAAAGTCTACTTCGCCAAAGGAAATTACCCGGTTCTGATTGAGACGTTGAATAATTGTCATGCCAACGGCGGCGGTGACTACCTCACACATTACATGCTTGGCAAGGCCTACAGCAAAACGGAAAAGATGAACGAGGCTATCGCCAGCCTGAAGAAGGCGATAGAATTGAACTCCTCTTACTACAATTCGCATTTTACGCTGGGACAGATTTACCTGTCGGCGGAGAAATTCGACCTGGCGGCAAGTGCATTTAAGGCGGCGCAGAAGGCCGGCCCCAAGAAGTACCAGGCCAGCTACAATTACGCCGTGGCGGTAGAGTCGGCTAACCCGGATGATATCGCCGGGGCAATTGCCGTATGGGAGGGCTTCATTAAACTGGCGAAAAAGGTGCCGAAAGCAAAAAGCGACCTGGCCATCGCTCAGCAGCACGTTAAAGATCTGAAGGAACGGCAGCAACAGGAAGCTCTGAATTAGCATTAACTTCCCGCATAACCCACGCCCTGACCCCATCACGGGTCAGGGCTTTTTCTTTGGGCCGGAACCGGGCATTCGTAAACAAGTGGCTGTCCGTTTCACTCAAAAAAAACGGCCGGCAAAAGCCGGCCGTTGTCCTGCCCTGGTGACCATATGCGCTCAACTCACGTTGCGAGCGTGAGAACTGTCACCAAATCTTGCTAGTCTTCAAACACTACTTTGTCAAACTCATCCCAGTCTACTTCGACCTCGTCGCCATCATTGGTGGTGACAAAAATACCTTTGTTGTCATCGTCGACATCGTTCGAACCGCTCAGGCGGAAAGAACGGCCGTCCCAAAGGGTAACAGTCGACGAACGATAGGAGCTTTTCTGTATTTCTTTGATCTTACCGAATTCTATGTCGAACTCGACGTCACGAAAACTGCCGTCAAGAATTTCCCAAGTGTATTCCTCATCGTTATCCCAGCGGATGGTGCCGGAGTGCTGCTCCCCGTCTTCTGTGAAGACGGTCCCTCTCATGAGCTTCCCGCCGTCGAAATCTGAGTATTTGATCTGCTTTGGGGCCGGCAAAAACTCGATTCGCTCGAATTCATCCCAGTCGACGACGACCTGGCCCAGATTATTGTCGCAGATGGTTATGCCGCGGTTTTCATCGTTGACATCATTAGAGCCCCTCAGGAGCATCTCGTCGCCATCCTGCATTATGACCGTGGCCCCACTCGAGCTGTAGCGTTCAATTGCGGCAATTTTGCCGAAGCTTATCTTGCGCTTACGACGTTTCTCGTCTCCATCGAGGATATCCGCCGCAAAGAGTTCATCGACATCCCAGCAGACAAAACCGACGAACTGCTCCCCCCGTCGCGTCTCGAGTTTGCCGTACAGTCTCTCTCCAAAGCTGGACTCCTTATCGGTCTTGGCCGCCATGAACTCGATCATCTCGATATCGTCCCAGACGAGTTCTATTTCGCCTTCATTCCTGTCTTCAATGATTATTTCGCGAATATCGCTGCCGATATCGGTCGAACCTTCGCCCAGTTCCACCTCCAGGCCGGATTGCGTAACCAACCGGATGTGATCGTCATCGAGTATTTCCATTGACTTGATATGCCCGAAACGAATGCCGGATTGGGCGGAGTTTGACCAATCCCAGCCGGTGCCACTTATGCGTCCAATCTCCATTCCGAGAATTCTGATCGACCCTTCCCGGTCGCTATACTTTTTCCTCCCGGAGCTCTTGGATCTGCTGAGATACTTCTTGGGAATCTCCTTGTTGCCGTTCAGGAGATCCACCCAGCTTCCCTCATTCTTGTCCCAGCGGATCAGCCCCTCAAAAGTGTCACCGTCGACGGTCGTTACCACCCCGTAAATACGACCGCTATTGTCAGCGAGGGCCGACAGTGCAAACAGAACCAGAATTGCACAGGCCACGGATATGACCACTGGCAGTCTCATAGCACCTCCACAGATTACTTATTTAGCCATCACTGGTTTACTTTACGGATTTGACGGCAAAAAGTTTTTGGCCAACTGCTTTTTTTTGAAGGGGAAAGCGGCCTAAGGCCATGTCACTATTTGACCAGGACCATCTTGTGGACCAGAGAGACCTCGTCCGAGAGGAGTCGGTAGAAGTATATTCCCGACGGGGCGGTACGGCCGTCGTCGAAGTGCCCGTCCCAGACGACACGGTGGTAACCGGCCGAGGACGGGCCGGCTTTGAGCGTCTTGACTAGCTGGCCGAGGATATTGAATATTTCCAGCTCGATGCGCGATTTCCGGGGCAGACCAAACTCGATCACCGTCGCCAGATTGAACGGATTGGGGTAATTCTGAGACAGACCAAACCGGCTCGGCAGACCATTGTCAGATGACTCATCCACGGCTGTTGCGGCGCCGATAGTGATTTCACCGGGGATTATGGCCGGCGCCAGTTTCCGACCGTCGGAAGATACAACGTGAGCCGAAAGCGTATCGAGCAGCAGCGTGTCGACGGAGACTGTCGCGGCCGAATCACCGGCCGTGAAATAGAAATCGGCCAGCAGGTAACTGCCCGCCGCCAAAAACGAGTCGGCCTGCGCCTGATCGACCACAAGGCTGATGCGGCCCGCTTCGCCGTCAAGAACGCCGGTGCACTCCATGAAAGTGGGCAGGCCGGGACCGAAAACGACAGAGTCACCGCTGAGCAGCGAGGCATCATATCGAAACGGCAGATAGACCCTCCCGGACGCCCTTTTTAGATTCAGCCTGATCGACATGACCCCGGGTTCGAGAATTCGGGTGTTGGCCGGTTCAAATATAACGGTGTCCGTCGACTGCTCGTACAGGTCTAGGACAACGGGCAGCCGCTTCGTCACGTTGAAGGACCCGCTGGCCACGAAATCAACATACCCAAAATGGGCGCCCGTCGGCAGCCCCGCGGGGTCTATGGCAATATTCACGGTGTCTCCGGCGAAACCGGAAATACGGTCGAGAACCAGCCAGGGATCCGCGGTATTTGCCTGCCAGGCCAGAATACCTACACCCGGGTTCAATACCACCACCGATGTATCGACGACAGCTTCGACATCGGCCCGGATAAAGATGGAGTCCGGCTCGACCTGAAGATACGGCAGGTTGTCGACGACTTCGAGAGCCACCCAGACGGTGTCGGGCGACCCCGAGGCGGCATCCGACTCCAGGACCACCGGTTCGACGTAGTGGCCGGCTGACAGGCCGGCGGCATTCACAACGGCATCGATGGAGTCCGGGGAAAACCCCGTGTATGAACTGAGTTCGATCCAGTCGGCTTGTTCGGAAGCCGTCCACGAATATTGGCCCGTACCGGAGTTGGTCAGCACAATCGGCTCGCAATAATCTTCATCGATGACGGCAAAGGCGCGGCAGTAGAGGGTATCCGGGTCGACGACCATGACCGGCGCCGTCACGTCAAGCCTGACCGACACCCTGGCGGAAGAATCATGGTTAACAGTATCCACAACGGTCAGCCAGCCCAGGTAGGTGCCGAAGGCGAGGGTGTCGGTGGCGATGGCGACGGCTACGGTGTCGGGCGTACGCCCGGCGGCCGGTGACACCGTAATGAAGTCTCCGGCGACATCGACCCGGTAACCCAGGCCATTGTAACCGGTGTGTTCAACGACCACTGTCTGCGCCGGGGGCGGGCTTGTCCCCCGCTCCATGCTAAACTTCAAGGAGGCCGGTGCCACCACGAGAGTGGGGTCGTTGTACCTCGTTATGGAGGCGTAAACATCAAAGTTGCCGTTGCGCCTGTCGGCCCAGGTGACATAGCGGTAACGACCGTCCAGGGCGACATCGGGGTGTAACTGGAGACTGTCGCCGAAAGTGTTGGCGCGGAAGTTCTCCTCGCGCACAAGGCCGTCCACGTCGATCATCTGGCCGTTGATGTCCCATGAAGAAGTCGTGGAATCGGCCCAGATGATGGCCACGTTCCCCATGCGGTCGGCCGCGATAGTCGGTTCCCGCTGGGCCGTCTTGAGATTGTCGGTGTTTACCCGGTGCTCCGGCGTCACCGGAGTCATGCTCGTATCGTACT
>JAOUEU010000325.1 GCA_029858555.1 Candidatus Zixiibacteriota bacterium | reverse complement strand
GGCATTCAGCACTTGGACGATCTGCATCTTGTAACTCACATGCACGACTAACCTGTATTTGTTGCCCCTAATATTAAACACTACTCGGTTGCCACTCAATTGGCTGGCCGAATTGAACCGGGCCTTGATATCGTGAAACGATTTCCATGCTGCATCTTCAGCCTCGCATCTCCACGCATCAATGCGTGACCTGGCATCGGCGTGCTTCCTGCAGAATTCCTTAAGCCGTTTCTCGCCGATAACTTTCATTACTCCTAATCGGCTGCTTATCTAATGTTCCCAACAGGGGACCAGCATATATTGTTCCCGATACGGGAACAATATATTACACTAGGTCTATCTGTCAAGAGAAAAATCCTGATAAAAATAGCGGTGGACTCGCAATCGTCACAAGAACAATCACAACGTACTAGTCCATAAGAACTTACAATTCCCCCACCAAACCACCACTGTTTCCCCGGCCAAACCCCTTTTTATGACTTACTCCTGGAACAATACGACTATGCGCAGTTCAGCAAAAGACATCGGAACCCTACCGCCCCCCTTTTCAAATTCACTACCAATTCGGAGGGACACAAATAAAAAACGAGAAAACGAACCCATTTACCCCGAACCCCCAATACTATATGGACTTACGCGGATTTTGCCCCTCAGTACCCCGGAAACTCCTCGTATTCGATATTCTCTTCACTCACACCCATATCCATGAGCGTGGCATTGGTGCTGTACACCATATCGAGCGACCCCACCACGTAGTACACAGGTTTGGCTATGTCCTTGATAGATGACATCAACATCTCGCGGTCGATACGGCCGGTGAGGCCCGACCACCCCGCCGATGATTCCCCGGGCTGCGTCATGGTGGCAATCAGCTTGAATTTATCGCACTTCTTTTCGAGTTTGACCAGCTCCGCCAGGAACGCCGCGTCCTCCGGCCGCCGGTTGGAGTAGAAGAGGGTCAGCCGATGCTTCAGCCCTTCCTTGACCGCCTGCCGCAGAATCGAAAGCACCGGCGTGATACCCATACCGCCCGCAATGAATACCGCCGGCACGGAGGCGTCTTCATGCAGCACGAACGAACCGTGCGGTCCCGTTATCTGGATTCCGTCGCCCGGCGCCATGCCGAACAGCACTCGCTTGAACGCCTTGTCGCGCCTCCGGGTGGCCAGCATCAACTCTTTTTCATACGGCGCGCTGGCGATAGTGAGCGCCCGCAGGTTGCCGTCCATGTCCGTCTCGGGCGGATCGATAAGTGTCACGTCGACGCATTGCCCGGCCTGAAAATCAAAACCGTCGGGCTTTTCGAAATAAAAGGCTTTGGTGTTGTGGGCGATCTCTTCACTGCGGAGAAGTTTCACTGTATGCGTCGGCATGTATTCGTCCCTTGGCTGAGTTTGTTATTGGGCATAACATCAACAATGACTCCGAACATGGCAAGCCCTTTTTTGCCTCGAATAAGATTGCTTCGCTTCGCGCGCAACGACAGAGAGACGATCCTGACTGCCATATACTTCCTCTCCTCATCGCAGGGAGCGCCGCGACGCGGCCATCTCGATCGCCATAAAAAAACTCCCCGCCGATACGCGGCAGGGAGTCTGGCATTAAGAATGCTGTCAAAACGACTACTTCAACAATACCATCTTGCGGTTCTGCTGGTAGTCACCCGAGGTCATACGATAGAAATACACGCCGCTGGCTACTCGGCTGCCACCGTTGTCGTCGCCGTCCCACACCACCGTATGGTAACCGGCCGGCATCTCCCGGTCGACAACCGTAGCCACTGTCTGGCCGAGAATATTGAACACCTCCAGCGTCACGTGTCCGGCCTGCGGGAGGGCCAACCTTATCGAGGTCGACGGGTTGAACGGGTTGGGGAAGTTCTGGTAAAGAGCATAATCACGAGGCAACGCCCCGGCCACTTCTCTGGCGGCATATTCGCCCGTCCCGATTATCAGCCGCGCCGTCTCGACGTCGTTGGGCAGATAGATCTTCTTGCCCTCTGTCAGTCTGATGGTGGTGCCCACATCGAGAATCAGCCAGGCTTCCATCTCTTCGGGAACCTGCTCCACGCCCGTCACCGTCAGGCTGCGGCCCGGCACCTTCGCAATGACGATATTCCACTCGGCACCCTCGCTGAACGGCGCCCGGTAATCGCAGCGCCGCAGGCGGGAATCGTCGTCGGTCATCCGGAAAGCCAGTCGCGGCCCGCCGGGCGGGGGCGGCGGCTTGGACATATCATAGACGTCCGCACCGTCGTCGGCGTCACTCTTGACCCCCGCGAAGTTCTGCTCGTCGACCAGCCCGTCGGCGTCAATCCGCATCTGCACCTGCCAGTTGTCGAACGATGCCGCTATCGGCGGCGCCTCTTTGGCGGGCGCCCGGAACGACGGCAGCTCCACGAACGGGAAGAGGATCTTCGGATTGGTGGCGTCGGTGGCCTTCACGTAGACGAAAAATCCCTCCCAGGCGGGAATGACGTAAGCGAGCTGGTAGCCGTTGTTGCCGTACCAGTGCGCCTCATCGTCGATTACGGCCGGATCATGACCGACCACCGTACCCGAAATCTCGAACTTGACGAGATCCCAGGCCATATCGAACGGGAAGGGGTTGGCCAGTTGATTCCAGCCCTGTTTCAGGTTCGTGACGTAGTAGGGGACATCTCCTTCCGTCCGGCTCGGTATCACCGACTTGCCCGCCGCGCCATACTTCTTCGCGCCCCGGGCAATCAGCCAGTATCCGTAGCCCGGACGCACGTCTTCGGCAAGGGTGGGGACTTCAAGCACCGAATCGATGCTGGTAATGTAACGGCCCAGCCGGTACTTCGTCTTGTCGTAGGTGCCGAGATCGTCGCCGAATATCAAAATCGGCGCGGCAGAGCCACGACCACTGATGGGAATATCAATGGGGACACCCACAATGCGGTACCGGGCATCCGGCAGGGCTTCGGGGCGCTGGCCGAAAGCGTTGCTAAACTGCGCAACAAAACTGAACGGGGCGTCGGGATTCCCGATGAAATACGTCGAGGTGCCCCGGTGAATCTCAAAATAGTACTCGAGCACGCGCAGCCCCAGCATGTCAGCCGGCAGCACATACCGCAACGTGTCGTCGGCGCCCACCGCCATGTCCGCCGAAGAATAAGGCGTCTGACCGCCCGGACGAAAGTGGAAGGTCCCCGCCACGCCTTCGGTTCCGCCTACCGCGGCAACCTTCAGGGTCTTGTCTTCGACTGCCGTCACTTCCACTATATAGCCGTCATAGCTGAA
>JAOUEU010000324.1 GCA_029858555.1 Candidatus Zixiibacteriota bacterium | reverse complement strand
CGGATTTCCCGGGTCATGTCAGTTATCTCGCGGGCAGCCGTCGACGATTTGTCGGCCAGCTTGCGGACCTCGTCGGCGACAACGGCAAAGCCCCGACCCTGATCGCCTGCGCGGGCGGCCTCGATGGCCGCGTTCAGCGACAGGAGGTTGGTCTGGTCGGCAATATCGCTGATTGTCGCCACTATCGTGTTGATCTTCTCCGCCGACTGTGAAAGCTGCCCGATCGACCTGGCCGATTCCGTCACGATCTGGGCGATCTGTTCCATACCGTGGACGGTCTGCCCCACGACTTCGCCGCCCGCCTCGGCTGTCTGGGAAGTCTGCCGCGACACATCGCTTATATGGGTGGTGTTTTTCGAAGATTCGACGATCGTCGCCGTCATCTGCTCTATCGCCGACGATATCTGGCTGACCTGGTCGGCTTGATGCCTGGCCCCGTGAGACATTTGTTCCGCTGTCGAAGAAATCTGCCCCGCGGCCGACACCAGTCGCTCAGCATTGCTCGCCAGTCGGCTGGTGACACCGTTGAGGTTGGCTATCATCTTGCGAAAAGTGCGACCCAGGACATCCTGCTCGGATTTCGGTTCAATCTCCATCGTCAGGTCACCGTCGGCGATTCTCTGAGCCGCCCACGCGAAAACCCTGATGTAGTTTATCAGGTCGCGAATCGAAGTCAACAGAGCGCCGATCTCGTCCTGACGGCGTACTTCGATATCACGATCCACATCACCGCGGCTGGCTTCGTCAAGGTTCCGGCTCACCCTCGCCAGCGGCTGAAAGATCAGATGACTCAGGATAAATACCAGTCCGACTATCAACACCAAAATGCTGGCACAGCCGATAATGATGTTGAACGCCGCCGAGTTGTGCGAAGCGTGGACAACCGCCTGCCGGGAACGCACGGTTTTCAGCCCGCCCAGAATCCGGTCGTCTCCCGTACCATCCGCTGCGCCGTCAGACCGCAGCAGCCGGTAGGTTACACGGACCTGCTCGCCGTTAATGGTGGTATCAAAGCCGATGCCCTGTCTTTCCGCGAGCAACTTTTTCCAAACGGAATTATCCGGCTCGCCGGCGGCTATCGAAGTTTCACTGGAGTAGGCGACGCGGCCGGCGGCGTCGACCACCGTGACTTCCCGGACGACTCCCCGTGCCAGGAACTCAGCGGCGACCGGCTCCAGCTTGTGCTCATCCCCGTTGGTCATCAACTCCTGGACGTGGGACATCACGACCCAGTCAAGAGCCTGGTCGCACCCGTCGTAGACGGCCTCAAGGGATTTTTCCTGAAGATAGCTATTTACCAGGACAACAGCGCCGAACACCAAAAACAGGCTGGCCGCCATCGCCAGGGCAATCTTGTTTCGGATTGAAAGACTCTTCAACAGAACCTCCAGAAGACCTCTACTGGTAGAAGTGTTCCCTGTCTCTTCTGACTGTTATCGACATTCCCACAAAAATGTATAGCCGGAACGACGATACCTAGAGAAAAGCCGTCAGGCAGGTCTGCCTGACGGCTCCACTGAACCGAATTGTCTGAATTCTTTAAAGTCTTGTGGCTACCGCCCGGGCCACGTCAAGGGAGGTATTGGCGCCGCCCATATCGTAGGTTCGCACTTTGCCTTCCTGTATCACGGCGGCAATGGCGCTCTCCAGTGACTGAGCCCTTTCTTCTTCGCCCAGCCAGTCGAACATCAGTTTAACGCTGATAAGCATGGCCATCGGGTTAACCTTGTATTGCCCGGCATACTTCGGAGCGCTGCCGTGGGTGGGCTCGAAAACGGCGTAGTCGTCCCCGATATTACCCGAGGCCGCGAAGCCCAGACCGCCCACCAGTTGCGCGCAGAGGTCTGAGACAATATCACCGAACATATTCGATGTCACGAGAACCGAGTAATCCATCGGGTTCTTGACCAGCCACATGCACATGGCGTCGATGTTGGTCTCCCACAATTCGATGCCGGGATAGTCCCTGGCAATCTCTCGCGCCGTCCGCACCATCAATCCGGAGGTTTCGCGGATGACATTCGGTTTCTCGACCACCGTGACCGACTTGCGGGCGTGCTTTCTGGCATACTCAAAGGCATCGGTGATGATGTTGCGGCAACCCCGGCGGGTATTGATGCGCAAAGAAACGGCGATATCCTCAGCGGGAGAGCTGTCGAATCGGGCCATCTTCTTGTTGTGCCGTTTTATCACCTCACGCACTTCATCGGGCAGCGGGTGAAACTCGACTCCCGAATACAGGTCCTCGGTGTTCTCCCGAAAGACCACGATATCAATCCCCTCTTTATAGTTGAGGGGATTGCCCGGATAGGCACGACAGGGACGCAGGTTGGTGCGCAGATTGAACTCCTGTCGCAGCCTGACAATAGGCGAGCTGTAAACATGTCCTTTGCCGCGGAGTCCGGCGACCAGGTCCTGCTCGGCCTCCTCTTTCGGACGGGAGGTGATGGCGCCGAAGAGAGCACAGTCGGTCTTCTTCAGAAGGGCCACCGTGCGTTCGGGAAGCGGGTCCGCTTCCGTTTTCCAGAACTCCCACCCGATGTCGCCATGAATGTATTCAGCGTCGAAGTCGATTTTCTCCAAAACGATTTTAGCGGCTTCCATGACGTCATTGCCGACGCCGTCACCGGGAAGCCAGGCGATCTTGTACTTGGCCATGGTTCGCTACTCCCAAAAACTAAAGACTGAATGTTAGGTTAAATAAGTGTGATGACCCCAGGTCGTTTGAGTACGGTACGAAGGCATAATCCACCGTGAGGTTGCGTTTCGAGAACGAAGCTCCGGCGGTGAAGTTTTTCGATTCATAGTTCAACATATATCCCGCACGCAGGCGAAATACTGACTGGATGACGGCCTCGGCTCCGGCATGCAGATGAAACTCATCATCGACCACGACGATATCAGCCACTCCCAGATAATCCTTGAAGTAGTAGGCCGCACCGACCCGGTACGTCGCGGGCAGACTGATATCCCGGGAACCGGCAAAACCGCTCTTGGAGAGGCTGAAATCTCCACCCAGATTGACAGCCGAAACACCGATGTTGATTCGTTCGGCGAGTTGGTACAAAAGGCCGAGATCGACGTTAAACGCCGAACCGCGCCAGACGTCGATTTTTTCGATAAACCATCCCATGGCGCCGCCAGCCGCCAGTCTTGGCGAAATCCGGTAGGCAAAGCCGCCTTTGAAAGATATATCGTGGGCCTGAAAAGCCTCAAACTCGCTCGTGGGCGCCAGCCGCCCCTCCAACTTGTCAACCGCCGCGAATCG
>JAOUEU010000066.1 GCA_029858555.1 Candidatus Zixiibacteriota bacterium | reverse complement strand
GCTGCGCCGAAGTCGCTTCGGTGCAGCAGATATGGCCCGCCGCCAACTGGCACGAGCGGGAAATGTGGGAGCTATACGGAATTAATGTAAAAAATCACGACAACCTGACGCGTTTTCTCCTGCCCGATGACTGGGACCAGGGGCACCCCCTGCGCAAGGACTGGAACGCGCCCGACTTTATTCGCATGCCGGAGCTGTAACCGATGAGTGAGCTGAGGACCGAAGAATTCATCGTCAACATGGGCCCCCACCATCCCTCGACTCACGGGGTCTGCCGGCTGATGCTTACCATGGACGGTGAAAAGGTCGTCAATATCGTACCCGTCATCGGCTATCTGCACCGGTCGATGGAAAAGATGTGCGAAAACAGGACCTATGCCCAGTGCATCCCCCTGTCCGACCGCTTCGAATACGTCACGGCCATGTCCTGCAACCAGGTGTTTTCGATGGCCGCCGAAAGGCTGGCCGGAATCGAGGTCCCCGAGCGCGCCGAGTACCTCCGTGTAATCATGCTCGAACTCAACCGTATCGCCTCCCACCTTATTTTCTATGGCGTCACGGCCATGGACCTGGGCGCGTTGACGCCATTTCTCTATGGTCTGCGCGAGCGCGAAGCCATTATAGACTTATTCGAGATGACCTGCGGGCAGCGTCTGACGTACAACTACATCCGCATCGGCGGTGTCTCCAGAGACATCCCGCCGCAGTTTGTCCCGCAGTGCCGCCAGACTGTTAAGACGATCGGTGACAAACTCTCTGATTACGAAGGCCTCCTCAACGAAAACCCCATCTGGCTGGAGCGAACCAAGGAGATCGGTTACCTCTCCCCCGGGCTGGCCATCGCCTACGGTGTTTCCGGTCCGGTGGCCAGGGCTTCGGGAATCGACTACGACATCCGCAGGGATGATCCCTATTCTGTCTACGACCGTTTCGATTTCAATATCCCGGTGCGGACCGGCGGCGACTGCTACGACCGGTATCTGCTCCGTCTCGATGAAATAAAAGAATCCTTGAAGATCATCAGCCAGGCACTGGACGGCCTGCCCGATGGGCCTGTCATGGCCAAGGTCTCGCCCAATTTCAAACCCCCGGCGGGCGAGGTTTACGCCCGCGTCGAAAACTCCCGTGGCGAGATGGGTGTGTATATGCAAGCCGACGGCTCCAAAAAGCCGGTCCGGGTCAAGATGCGCGGCGGCTCATTTAACCAGCTTCAGGCCCTGCCCGCTTTCGGCACCGGCGTGCTCATCGCCGATATCGTCGCCATCTTCGCCACCCTCGATATTATCATGCCGGAGGTTGACCGATGACCTGGACAATCGCCTTCGGGGAACTCCACGGCATATTCACGTGGCTCCACGGACTACTGGTGGATACCGGCCTGGGGCAGCCCTGGCTCAATATTGTCGTCTACGGCGCCCTCGGCGGCATGGTCTTCGGGGTCCTGTGTCTGCTGGCGTTGTTCCTGGTCTGGTGGGAAAGAAAAATCTCCGCGCATATTCAGCAGCGCTTCGGCCCCATGCGCCACGGCTGGCACGGCTGGTACCAGACGGTGGCGGACGCCGTCAAGCTGCTCCAGAAGGAGGATATCCTGGTCACCACTCGCGACCGCGTCGTCTTCTTCTGGGCCCCCGTGATATGCTTTGTGGCGGCCTTCCTGGCTTACGTCTGCATCCCTTTCGGTGACGGCCTTATCGTGGCGGATCTCAATATCGGCATCCTTTATATCATGGCCGTGACCACCTTCACCGTGATATCCCTGCTGATGGCCGGCTGGGGCTCCAACAACAAGTACGCCCTGCTGGGCGGTATGCGCTCGGCGGCCCAGATTGTCAGCTACGAAGTCCCAATGGTGGCCTCGATTCTCGTGATTGTCATCTTCGTCGGGTCCCTGTCCATGGTCGATATCGTCAAAGCCCAGTCGGGCCTGGTTTTCAACTGGTTCATTTTCCGGGTTCCCTTCGGCCCCATTGCTTTCGTCACATACATCATTGCCGGCACCGCCGAGGCCAACCGCACCCCCTTCGATATACCGGAGGCGGAACAGGAACTGGTCGCCGGCTACAACGTCGAATATTCCGGGATGAAATTCGCCATGTTTTTTCTGGCCGAGTTCATCAACCTGTTCACTGTCTCGGCCATCGCCACCACCCTTTTCCTGGGCGGCTGGAACGGACCGATCCTGCCCTCGTGGCTGTGGTTTCTGGGCAAGACCCTCCTGGTCGTCCTGCTGCTCATGCTCTTCCGCTGGACCTATCCGCGGTTGCGCGTCGACCAGTTGATGGAGTTTGCCTGGAAGTTCCTGGTGCCGGTAACCTTTGCCAACCTTATTCTGGGAGCCTGGTTCAAATACGCCGGCTGGTACTGGTAGGCTTATGTAGGTAATGAAGAAATTGTATAGTCACATAAAGAATCTGCTGCTCGGGATGGGCATCACCGGCAAACACCTCGGCCGCCATGCCATTACCATCCAGTACCCGGAACAAAAGTGGACCATGCCCGAGCGCTCGCGCGGCATCGTGGTGCTCCTTTCCGACAAGGAAACCGGCGAACTCAACTGCACGGGCTGCATGCTGTGTATGCGGGCCTGCCCCACCGCGGCTATCCAGATTGACGCTCCGCGCGGCGAGGACAAAAAACGCACCCTGAAAAAGTTCACGGTCGACAACACCCTCTGCTGTTTCTGCGGCCTGTGCGAAGAGGCCTGCAATTTCTCGGCCATCAAGATGGCCACGAAGTACGAATTCTCCGTGCTGGACAAGAACGAGTTGATCTGGGATATGCATAAACTGCAGGAGATGGGGCGCGATGTCGATTACATCGACACCCGCAAGAAAAAGACGGTTCCGGTAACCGAACCCAAACCGGCCGTCGAGGCGCCTGCTCCCGTCGAAAATCCCGTCAATCAAGCCGGAAGCGACGATGCTGAAGATGCAGACGACAGGCAGGAGCCACCGGCTCCCGCCGAAAATAAATCGAACGATAAAGGAAACGAGGGATAAGCTATGCCGGCCCCTGACGGCGGAATAGTCTTTGCAATTCTTGCTTTTGTCATCATCGTCTCGGCTCTGATGGTGGTCAGCCTCAAGAACATTTTCCACTGCGCCCTGGCCCTGGTCCTCTGCCTGTTTGCCGTGGCGGGCGTTTATATTCTGCTCAACGCCGAGTTTCTCGCCGCCGCCCAGGTCCTCATATATGTCGGCGCCGTGGCTATCCTGATGATATTCGCGGTGATGCTCACCAGCAAGCTGGCCTCCCGCAAAATCCGCCAGACCAACGAAAACGCGCTCACCGCCTTTTTCGTCTGTGTCATCGTCGCCCTGAGTACCATCGTTCTGATTACCAAGACCGACGTCTGGCGGCTTACCGACAAAGCCCTGCCGGCGGATAATATCGCGACGATCGGCAAATACCTGATGACCAAATTCATGCTTCCCTTCGAAGTCGTATCGGTGCTGCTCCTGGCGGCTATGATCGGCGCTATCGTTCTGGCCCGAAAGGAGAAGTCCTGATGTTCTATTATCTGGGCCTGGCCGCCATTCTCTTCTCCATCGGCCTTTTCGGCGTGCTTACACGGCGCAACACTATCGGCATTCTGATGTCGCTGGAGTTGATGTTCAACGCCGCCAACATAAATTTTGTCGCCTTTAACAGGTACATCATCACTGATGGCCTGACCGGGCAGCTGTTCGCGATTTTCATTGTCGTGGTGGCCGCCGCCGAGGCGGCGGTCGGTCTGGCTATCGTACTGCTCGTTTATCGCAACTGGCGCGGCATCGACACCGATCATTACAGCGTCATGAAGTGGTAGAGGTTTTATATGGCTGAATACTCCTGGATACTCAAGAATTCCTACATAACCTGCCTGCTGCCGCTGTTTTCCTTCGGTATGATCGTTTTCTTCCTACGCTGGAAAGAGATGCTCTCCGCCGTCTTCTCCATTGCTATGATCCTCCTGTCGTGGGTCTGGTCGCTCTGGGTGCTCGTCGAAGTCATCTCCCACCACGGCGCCACTTACGAGGCTTTCTACGATTTTGTGGCTTTTGCCGGTTTCAGCCTCCAGATCGGCATCCTGGTCGATCCCCTCACGGCGGTGATGCTTGCGATCGTGACCACCGTCGGCGCCTCGGTCGAAATTTACTCTGTTGGCTACATGAAGGACGACCCCCGCTTCAGCCGGTTTTTCGCCTACCTGTCGTTGTTCCTTTTCTCCATGCTGGGCCTGGTCGTCGCCAACAACTTCTTTATGATATTTATTTTCTGGGAACTGGTCGGCTTGACATCCTACCTGCTGATCGGTTTCTGGTTCGAGAAAAAATCCGCAGCCGACGCCTGCAAAAAAGCTTTCATCACCACTCGCATGGGCGATCTGGGCTTTCTGGTCGGGCTGTTCATGCTGGCTTTCTTTGCCGGCACCCTCAACTATGGTGAGGTCTTTGCCCGCATCTCCTCGGGACTTATTCCCGCCGGGATCGTGACCGCCGCCGCCATCTTTCTGTTCTGTGGCGCCGTCGGCAAATCTGCCCAGTTCCCCTTGCATGTCTGGCTGCCCGATGCCATGGAGGGTCCAACACCGGTTTCGGCTCTTATCCATGCGGCCACCATGGTGGCCGCCGGCGTCTATTTGGTGGCCCGTTCGATGAGCGTCTTCGTGGCCTCGGCCGATGCCGCCATCGTCGTGGCCGTCATCGGTCTCGTGACCTCGTTTATTGCCGCCTCCATCGCCCTCGTCCAGAACGACATCAAGCGCATCCTGGCCTATTCCACCGTCAGCCAGTTGGGTTATATGATCATGGCCCTCGGCCTGTACGGTTACGACTCTGCTCTCGGCCATCATTCGCCGGGCTACTACGCCGGCACTTTCCATCTTATGACGCACGCCTTTTTCAAAGGTCTGCTGTTTCTGGGCGCCGGCTCAGTCATCCATGCCGTGCACACCAATGATATCCAGGAGATGGGCGGCTTATGGAAAAAGATGAAAATCACCGCCCCGGCCTTCTGTATCGCCTCGCTGTCCATTGCCGGTATTCCTCCCCTGGCCGGTTTCTGGTCCAAGGACGAAATAGTCGCGGCCACCCTGCAGCATCCCGTTTTCCTGGTGGTCACTCTGCTCATCGCCTTTATGACCGCCTTCTATATGTGGCGGCTTTGCTTTTTGACATTTTTTGCGCCGCCCCGCGATCAGCATCGCTACGAGCACGCCCATGAATCGCCTAAAACTATGGCTTATCCGCTGGTATTCCTGGCCGTGTTGGCCGCTGGCGCCGGGTGGGTCGGCATCCCCAAGGTCGCCCCATGGTTCTCCGAGTTTGTCTTTCACGGCGATGTCTATCATCCGCACTGGTCGTGGCTGATGCTGCTGTCCGCGGTGGTGGCCCTCTCCGGCATTAGCCTCGCCTACCTGATGTATTACAGGGGCTCCATCTCTCCGATAAAAATGGGCCAGCGGTTCAAGCCGCTGTACACTTTTTTATACAACAAATGGTATTTTGACGAATTGTACCACGTCGTCCTGATTCGGCCCACCCTCGCCTTCGCGCGCTACCTGTGGTCCTTTGACAACCGCGTCGTGGATGGCGCGGTCAACGGCACCGCCTGGACCACCATCAAGTGGTCGGATATCAAAGAGTGGTTCGATACCTGGATTGTCGACGGCGCCGTCAACGGCTCCGGCTGGCTCGTGCGCCAGGTCGGCAATACCCTCAGGTTCATCCAGACCGGCTCGGTCCAGTTCTACGCCATGTTCATCCTGGCGCTGGTCGTCCTCTTCTGCTTCGCCAAGTTCGACTACGTCGAGATGGGCCTCGAACGCTGGGTGCTGGTCTTCGTCCTGTTTGTCACTCTCGTCGTCGTCATCGTCAAGATCCTGTCCATGCTGCGATATCGGGCCGAGCCCAAAAATACGCAGGAAGATTAGTGTTGATTTTGGAGGATAGATTATAAGATGCTGCTAACGTCTCTGGTCCTCGTTCCCCTGGCCGGAATGCTCGTCGTGATGTGCCTTCCGAAGGGTGCGAAGTGGACGATCCGGTGGACGGCTACCGCTTTCAGTTTTCCGCCTCTGATCGCCTCAATCTGGATGGTCTGGGATTACTTCTTCAACCACTCCGGGACTTCCCTGATGGCCTACGTGGTCGGCCCCTACGACTGGATACCCTCTCTCAGTATCCAGTACTACATGGGTGTTGACGGTATTTCGGTGCCGATGGTTTTTCTGACCGGTCTGCTTTCGACCGTTTCGCTCCTGGCTTCCTTCGGAATCGAAAACCGTATCAAGGAGTATTTCGCCTTCTTCCTGCTGCTGGAGGCCGGCATGATGGGTGTCTTTGTCGCCCTCGATTTCTTCCTGTTCTACGTTTTCTGGGAAATCATGCTGGTGCCCATGTATTTCCTCATCGGCGTCTGGGGCGGCCCGCGCAAGGAATACGCCGCCATCAAGTTTTTCCTCTACACCCTGTTCGGCTCCATCTTCATGCTGGTGGCGATCCTTATCATGTATTTCACCTCCGAGCCGCACTCCCTGAACATGATGACCCTGCTCGACCACGGCCCGACCATGTCGCACACTCTCCAGATGGTCTGTTTTATTTTCTTCTTCATCGCTTTCGCCATCAAGGTCCCCGTCTGGCCGTTCCACACCTGGTTGCCCGATGCTCACGTCGAGGCGCCTACGGCGGTGTCGGTCATTCTGGCCGGCGTCCTTCTGAAGATGGGCACCTATGCCATGCTGCGCGTCAGCTGGCCGATGTTCCCCGAAGCCCTCCGCAGCCTTTCCTTCTGGATCGCCGTGCTGGGAGCTATCGGGATTATTTACGGCGCCCTGGTATCCATGGCTCAGAAAGACCTCAAGAAGCTGGTGGCCTATTCGTCCGTGTCCCACATGGGCTACTGTATGCTGGCCCTGGCTGCTTTTTCTTCGGTGACGGCCATCACCGGCTGCATGTTCCAGATGATTTCCCACGGCCTGATTACCGGCGCCTTGTTCCTTCTCGTGGGCGTCATCTATGATCGCGCCCACACCCGCGAAATTGCGGCCTTCGGCGGCCTGGGCGTCAAGATTCCGGTGTACACCAGCATTATGGTCTATTTCTCCATGGCCGCCCTGGGTCTGCCCTTGCTGTCCGGTTTCGTCTCCGAATTCATGGTCTTTATTGGCGCTTTCAGCGCCGTGAACAAGTACCTCGTCGGTATCTCCGTGATCGGCGTCGTGCTGGGGGCCACTTACATGCTGCGCATGGTCCAGAATGTATTCCTCGGTGAGTTCGACCTGGCTCGCTGGGGTGGTCTGACGGACATCAACCTGCGGGAGATCATCACCGTCGCGCCCCTGGCCGTGTTGACTCTCGCCGTCGGCGTCTATCCCAAGCCTCTGGCCGACATGATGACCGCCACTATTGAAAACCTGATAACTTTGATGGCCAGGTAAAATAATGGATTTCCAACTGCCCGAAGTCGGCTTTATCAGAATGTTGCCCGAGCTTTTCCTTTTCCTCTGGGCGGCCTTCATCATTACCTTCGACCTCTCGACAGGCCGCCGCAACAGTGCCACCCTCGGCTACCTGGCCATGCTGGGCGTGTTGCTGACCGGCCTTATCATGGCCCTGACCGTCCTCTTCGGCAACGAAGGCTCCACGGCCGGGTACTTCGGCTCCGGCTTCGGCACCATGTTCTACAACGACTGGTCCGCGCTCTTTTTCAAGATCATCTTTCTCGGCGCTGCCTTCATGGCTATCGGCAGTTCCTTTGGCATCATACGCGACAAAATAATCAACCACCGCGGCGAGTTCTTCGGCCTCATGCTCCTGTCCACGGTGGGCATGATGTTCCTGGCTTCCTCCAACGAGATGCTCTCCCTCTATATCGGCCTGGAACTGACGACTATCCCCCTGTTTGTCCTCGCCGCCTTTTTCAAGGATGATAAGACGTCCGTCGAGGCCGGCATAAAGTACTTCATCATCGGGGCCTTTTCATCGGCCCTGCTTCTGTACGGCTTTTCTTTCCTCTACGGACTGGCCGGAACCACCGACCTGACCCAGATGAAGATCAATCTGGCCCTGACTCACCTCACCTTTCATGAAATCGGGGTCATCCTCATACTGGCCATCGTCCTGATCGTAGCCGGCATCGGCTTCAAGCTGGCTCTGCCGCCGTTCCATCAGTGGGTACCCGATGTTTATGAGGGGGCGCCCACACCAGTCGCGGCCTTTTTGTCGGTCGGCTCCAAAGCCGCCGGCCTCATCGCCTTCATCAAGATTTTTATCCTGGGGTTGTTCGCCTTCTACGGCCCGGAGATGGTGCCCAACGACTGGGGCCAGCTGGTGGCCCTGCTGGCCGTTCTCGCCATGATCCTCGGCAACACCGTGGCCATCCGGCAGACCAACATCAAACGCATGCTGGCGTACTCCACCATCGCCCAAGCCGGGTACATCATGATCGGTATGGTCGCCATGAACGAGTACGGCCTGGCCGCCGTCGGCTTCTATATCTTTGCCTACATGTTCGCCAACATGGGAGCTTTCGGCGTGGTCGCGCTTTTCGAGGACCAGACCGGTTCCTGCCAGATAAAAAGCTATAGCGGCCTGGCCAAAACCGCCCCCATGCTGTCGGTCACCCTGACCATCTTCCTGCTCTCTCTTGCCGGCATTCCCCCGCTGGCCGGGTTCATGGCCAAATACTACGTCTTTGCCGCCGCCATTGACATGGCCGGCAGCGGCGCCGCTTACAGCTGGATGTACTGGCTGGTCGGGGTCGGCCTTCTCACCGCCGTGTTCTCGCTGTACTACTATGCCAATGTCATCAGGGCCATGTACTTTTACCCCGATGCCTCTCCCTACAAAATAAAATTCACCGTCCCCTCCTACACTGTCATCGTCATGGGCCTGGCGGGTGTGCTCATGTTCGGCGTCTACCCGGAACCGATTCTGAAACTGGCATCATATATCTCTCTCTCCTTTGGCTTTATCCCGCATTGACTTTTCGAAAACCATTGACATACTCTGACCTTACGGCTATAATCAGGTCGGATACAGCTTTTATGGGGAAGCATGATGTCAGCAGGTAGTAGCGTCATAGCTATCGTCAAGAAATACTTCATATCCGGTGTTCTCGTCGTCGTTCCCGTCATCCTGACTTACATCGTACTGAGGTTCCTTTTTGAGGCTGTCGACGGTATTCTCCAGCCGGTGTTGCACCGCGTATTCGGTTATTACGTGCCGGGTCTGGGTCTCTTCACGACCATCCTGCTGATCATCCTGGCCGGCGTCCTGACACGCAATTTCATCGGCGCCCGGCTGTATCGAACCGGCGACCGTATCCTGGTGCGCCTGCCGATTATCAGGCCCATCTACTCCGCCGCCAAGCAGCTCCTGACGGCCGTCACCGGCTCGACGACGTCATCTTTCAAGGAGGTCGCTCTGGTCGAATATCCGCGCAAGGGAGCCTATGCAGTTTCTTTTATCTCCAACCGCATCATGCTCCAACTCGACGGCGTTCAGCGGGAACACCTCGTCGTCTTCGTGCCCTCGACGCCTACCCCGGTGTCCGGCATGGTCATCCTGGTGCCGTCCGAGGAGGTGATCCCTCTGGACATGACCGTTGAAGAAGGCGTCCAGTTTCTCGTGTCAGCCGGCGTGGCTTCGCCTGATTTGGTAAAACGCAAAGCGCCAAGCGCTCTCAGCTCAAGCAAAGAGGTCTTTGATGAAACTCGCTAATCTTTTGATGGACCGTCGCATTAATATTGACCTGAAGGCCACGAACAAGGAGCAGGCCGTCCGGGAACTGCTGGAAATGCTCCGTCAGGAGGAAATCCCGGTCGACTACGACACCGTTCTGGCCAGTATCAGGGAGCGCGAGGAGGTCGAGGATACTTCCTACGGCCACGGCTTCGCCTTCCCGCACGCTCGCACCGATGCCGTTAGCGAAATGTACATCCTCATCGGCGTCTCCCAGCACGGACTCGAGGACAAAACCTCCGACGGTGTCCCCTTGCACGTGATCTGCCTCCTGCTGACTCCCTCGACCATAGCCAAACTCTACCTCCAGACCCTCTCCGGCCTGGCCGCCTTCGGCCGCATGGAAGGCGCCCTGGACACCATCCTCGCCGTCAGCAACAAGAATGACCTCATCAAGCTCATCTCCGACGCCAATGTCACCGTCGACAAGGAGTTGATGGTCAAGGACGTTATGCGCCACGACGTCGCCACCGTCACGCCTGACGACACTCTCAAGGAGGTGGCCAACAAGATGTTCCGGAATCGCCTGTCCGCCCTGGCGGTTGTCGATACCTCCAACAAACTGCTCGGCGTCATTAACGACCGTGACCTTATCAAAGCCGCCCTGCCCGACTACAAATCCCTCATTTCGAATTTGAATTATTCTCTCGATGTCGAGCCGTTTGAGGAACTGCTCAAGCAGGAAGACAAAATAAAGGTCGCCCAGCTCTACCGCGATGACTTCGAGGTCACCACCCCCGAAACCAGAATCGTCGAGGTGGCGGCCATGATGATTTTCAAGGATATTAGACGAGTTTTCGTCACCGCCGATGACAACCTCGTCGGCGTGCTGTTGAGAAAAGATATTGTCAACATGATTATCCGGGGCTGAACCGGCGCAAGGAAGTGACTGTTGGCCTCTTTTTCCCTCTCTGACAAAAGTACGGGCCTGATTGCGGTATGACTCGCAACGACAAGAAATACGAGGTCGATCCCTACCTCTACGTCCTCCTGGCCTTTACCTTCGCCATCACTCTGCCCGGGCTCTACCTGGGTCTTTTCAAAATTCATGTCTCACCGGTGCTGGGCAGCATGGTTTTCGGAGTGGCCATCTTCGGCGCCGCTTTCATCCTCTCCTGGGCCGCCGAGGCCATCCAGGTCGACATTTCCGAATCCCTGGCCGTCGCCATCCTGGCGCTGCTGGCGGTCCTGCCCGAATACGCCGTTGACTTTGTCTTCACGTGGAAATCCGCCCATGATCCCCAGCAGGCGCACTATGCGATTGCCAACATGACCGGCGCCAACCGGCTGCTGGTGGGGCTGGGCTGGCCCTTCGTGCTCTTCCTGTACGTCCTGTTTAAAAAGAAAAAGGCCGTCGTGCTTCATTCGTCACAACGGGTCGAAATATTCTATCTGGCGGCCGCTACCATCTACTCCTTCACCATTCCCCTCAAGGGCAGCCTTACCCTGATTGATACCGCCATCCTGGTATCTCTGTTTGGCCTGTACACTCGGCGCATGGCCCAGATGCACTCGGAAGAACCCGAAATGGTCGGCCCGCCCAGGATTGTCGTTAATCTTCCCACGGCCCGGCGCCGCCTGGTGACCTATCTCTTCTTCGCCTTTTCGGGAATCGTAATCTTCTTTGTCACCGAGCCTTTTGCCGAATCGCTGGTGGCCATGGGCGCCCGTATCGGTGTCAATGAATTCCTGCTGGTACAGTGGCTGGCCCCCATCGCCTCCGAATCACCCGAGTTCATCGTCGCCGCCGTCTGGACTATCCGCGGCGCTGCCAGCTCGGCTATGAAGGCGCTGATCTCCTCAAAAGTCAACCAGTGGACTCTCCTTATCGGCACCATCCCCCTGGTCTACGCCATCTCCGGCAGAGCCGTCAAACCTTTTGTCCTTGATTCTCTGCAACAGCACGAGCTGATCCTGACCGCCGCTCAATCACTGTTCGCGGTGGCCGTGCTGGTCAACCTGAAGCTGGATCGCCGGGACGGACTGCTGCTGCTGGTGCTGTTTACGGCACAACTCGTTATCGAACAGATTCGCCTGGAAGTCGCCATCGCCTACCTGGTGCTGGCGGTGGTCTTTCTCATCCTGCATCGCCGCTCCCTGTTGCCTGCGGCGCGTTATGGATTGGGGATTAGGGGAAAATAATCGCGGCGTCCTAAATGTCGTCCCTGTTCCGATTCTTGTCGTCCTTCTTCTTCTCCCGGAAACCGATCCGCGGAAACGGGTTGACTATCGCACTGGCAATATTAGTCAGGTGGGAATTGATCCGTTTCAGGTGACGGGCATACAGCGCCAGCGCCACGGCGTTGCTCGTATCCAGCGATTTGTCTTTCCCCGCCATGACACCCGCAACGATCGATTCTGCCTTGGCCGAGGTGTCCGGCTCCACAAGCATCACCGAACGCGCCTTTGGCTTATCCTGAGTCTTGAGCACCTCAACGACCTTGCCGAAGTTCTCCTCGATCACATTTTCGATCTCCTGCAGGGTCTTCTCGTACCTACCTCCGTGCAGGGCTTGCTTGTGCATGCCGGCAAGACCGGCGATATTCTTCGTGTAATCACCGATCCGCTCGACGTCGATCACGATTGAGACCAGCACCAGACCCGGAACCAGGTTCTGCGTTCCCGCCACGGTCAGGTGCGTCAAAACGTTGCGGCGCACCTCCCGCTCGTACTTGTTTATTTTCCGGTCCGTCGTCCTGATATCAAAAGGCAACTGGTCGGTGTCGGACTTGCGCAGCGTCACCCGGGAAGCCTGGTACATCTTGTGGTCGAACTCCAGCATCGTCAGAGTGGTGTGAAAAGCCGTATCGAGCAGGTTTTCCGAACTGAACAGTTCCTTGAACTTCCTGAACATGGCTACCTCGTAAAGTAAAGGATTATCCCGGGTATTATAAAAAACAATGACAACAAATACAATATCGGAATCAGTTTCGACTTCTGTGTCAACCGACTCATCGTCCTGGAAATCGACAGCGGCACGATCTTAAGCGGCCAAAAGATCAGAACGCCGTAGGCGTTGAACGAAAGATGGGCGAAGGCCACACTCACCGCCTCGTTCGAACCGGTCACAAAGGACGCCAGAAAAGCCGTGATGGTGGTTCCGAGGTTGGCCCCCAGCAGGTAGGGATAAGCCTGCCTGGCGGCTATCACACCGGCCCCCACCAGCGGCACGACAAGGGAGGTAGTGATCGACGACGATTGCACCAGGGCCGTGATGGTGATTCCCAGCAGGAAACTCAGAGCCGGCGTTCTGAAAATAAAACGCTGGAAAAATTTCTCCACTCTCGACAGCACCATGGATTTCAACAGCAAAACCATATACCGAAGCGCCGCAAAGAGAAATAGCAGGGCGATTATGACACCCAGCCAGGCCGTCTGGCCCGTCAGGTCCAGGATCGCCTTCGCCACGGGTTTGGTTATGGTCCCGAGCGGGGAAGTGAACGAAAGGCCGCCAAAACCTGAAAAAGCGCCGGCCAGAAAGTGTGCCGTCCGGTCGATCAACCCGAAATAGAGCTCAAGCGGCAGCAGGACAATCACCGCACAGACGTTGAATGAATCATGAAGCAGTGCCCCGCCGATCGCCCTGCGGAACTCCTCACCCCGGGATATATGCCCCAGAGACACTATCGTATTGGTGATTGACGTCCCGATGTTAGCCCCCATCACCATCGGAATCGCCGCCTGGAACGTCAGTGTGCCGGACGCCACCAGCCCGATTATGATAGAGGTCGTCGTCGAGGACGACTGTATTATGGCCGTTGACAATATGCCGATCATCAGACCCGCGATCGGGTTCGAGGTGACCTGGAAAATCGCCTCGGCAAATTCCCTCCCGAACAGCTTGAAGGAGCCGCCAAGTAAGGTGATCGACAGAATAAAAAGGTATAGAAAACCGAACAATGAAAGCAGTTTCAGGGCCACCAGTCGCCCTGAGGTGGTGGGAAAACGAAGATCGTCGCCGAGCGCAGTCTCGTCAGCCATGGGGGAATGCTCTCGCACGTGAGTCATTTATCATGATTGGCGTGAATATAGAAGCACCGGCGGCCGGGGTCAAGTAATTCCGGACAGCCTGGCTTGATTATCCTCTGACTATTACTGTCAACCCGGCCCGGGACCGAATCACTGC
>JAOUEU010000323.1 GCA_029858555.1 Candidatus Zixiibacteriota bacterium | reverse complement strand
CAGGTCGAAGTTAGAGCTGTCCAAGCCCTGCTCTATAAGAGGCGGATCCACTGATGTACCCAGGTAAAGGTCAAAATCGAAGTCAACGCTGTCAGGGTTATAGACCTGCCAGGCGAAGCTGGGAATGGTGTCAACGTCGACAGCGCCACTGTCAGGCGTGGGGCTATGTACCTGACCATGGTCCCAGACTACATCGCCGGTGGTGAACGACCATGTTTCCGAATATGTGCCGTTCCGTTGTTCCCCATCTATCGAACGTACACGCCAATAATACTTTGTCGAGAGCGCCAGGTTATAAAGAGGCCAACTCTTAGTCGATCCCGGCATTAGATCGCTCCAATCAAGCCTCTCTACATCCGTGCCCCATATCACGTAGTGACCGGTCTTTCCCGATGAGGGCCGGGTCCAATCCCATGTCAGTGTCACAGTGGTATCATGGACTATCGCGCCGTCTTCCGGAGACAGCAGCCACACTTCAATATCGGAATGGAAGTGAAAAGGATTGCAGGGACAACCTGAGAACATTACCGATATGCACAACAATAGAACCGGCAGGAAATGCCACTTGTACTTCATATTTGCCTCACGCCTGGTGGTAGTAGGACTTTTTAGATGCTGTGGTAAGACATCGCGGCGGGAATATCAACAAGAATTTGCGGATTATTGAGTGGCTTGTCGAAAAAAGTCAACTCTGGCACAAGGACTCTATCGCGGCAAAACGTCAAGGTTCAGTCGTGTTTCAGGACCTCATTTGTCGAGGCACCATTCGGCGGCGTTTTTCAACAGCGGCCAATCGGAGCCTTCGTCGTCCAGATTGTCGCCAAAGGTCACACCGTCGCGGTCACTGTCTTCCTCGATCTCGGGATGTGAACCAATGATGAAGACACGGCCCGCACCGTAATCGAAAGCCATCATCGCGGGCTGATCGCAGGCGTCGTACGTACCGAGAACAGTGATATCATTGCCCGGTTCGGCGACAAAAGCGGGTCCCCAGTAATAGAGAACGGATATCGATCGGGCCAAGCCGGCGTTTACCGGATGGTCGGGCTTCGTGACGGCTATTCGACACATGCCGTAGTCGGAATTGGGGGTGACCTCAGCGATGGGACCGATGGCGTCGCCGTCGTAGAGCCCGAGGGGCACCATGGACAACGGCTGGCCATGCCACACGACGCGCGAAGCGGCGAAGTAGCCGCCGCCGCAGATACCGATGTAACCGCCGCCATCGTTAATGAAGCTGCGGATTTTCTCTTTGCCGGCCGCAGAGATCGACTGGGCGTAGCGGTACATATCGCCGCCGGGAACAAGCAGTAGGTCAAAGCCGGCCAGCCCCCGGTCATTGATGAATTCAGCGCCGATCCGAGTGACGTTGAAACCGGCCCACTGGAGCATTTTCTCGGAAGCGCGGACCGATTCTTCCCAACAGCCCCGGTCGGTATAGATCGCGGCACGTGGACCATCGGCATGGGCCAGCGCGAAGGTCGGGTTGTCCGAGTCGCTGCAGCCGGTACACGTCATCACGGTCATACAAAGTGCGGCGGCAGTCAGAATGCCGGTCATTCTGTGTATCTGTCCTGACAACGCAATCATTATAGCCTCTCCCTCATCATTGCGACGGCATAGGGGAAGTCGGGTACCCATCTAAAAAGACGGCTGTTTTACGGCATTTGTGCAGAGGTCTTAAATCCGCGAGGAAATGATCCCACCTTCGTTCGGGGCCGTACTCGTTCCAGAGGTCGCGCCGATTACCACCAGACCTGGATGCCGTCTTCGATACTGAAAATACGCTCTTCGCGGTCGGAGCCCAGGGCGGTCAGCCAGTAGAGGCCGTTAGTCGGGACATCGTCAAAAACAAGGGGGCCATCGCCGGCGACAGCCGTCGCGATAGAATGCCAGCCGTCATCCCAGTAGCATAGCTCGTATTCCTGCTTGGGACTCAGCGGTATCATGGCGATGCTCTCGGTAGAGTAACTCCACAGGCCCTGCGTGGTCTGTGTAACTCTGACAGGAGCAGGGCTATCCCGGTTTTGCTGAAATTCTTCGACTGTGCAATTGGAGTCTACCACAAAAGGACGGCCGAACGGCACGATTTCCTCGTTCATATACAAGGCCGGTAAGTACGCGACGCCTGTGCCCATATCGGTGAAGGCAGCCATGTTGTCGGTGATTCTTCCCCAGTGGACGGCTCGCCATTCGCCGGAATTGAAGACGCAAAGGTAGGCGATGTTGACCGAATCGGGAATGTCTCGTTCGAATGTGACGGTGATATCACATACGTCAAGATAATCAGGCGAAACGTCCACATAGCTTTTACCGGCCAGCCAGCCGGGCGTCTTCTCCTGCTGGTTGTCCTGAAAGCAAAGGTTTTGCGGCTGTTTGGCGAAGGTCTTGCGGTAAACCTTGGCGGCTTTGTTGACGAGGCCGTAGGCGCCGGGATTGGCTTCGGCGCCCATAAACGGGATGACGCGGCCATCCGGAGTGACGATAGCGTTCCAGGCATGGTTGTTACCGGTGTTGGCCCAGTGCGGCGTATAGTCGCTGGTCACAGCGAGGCCGTTGGCGCGCATGGCGTAGATGGTGACATTGGTCATATCCTCGCAGCGACCTTTTCCGGCGGCCAGCATCTCGGTCATTCCCTGGTCGGTGGGATGGTAGTAATAGTGCGGGTCAAAGGTAAACCAGGATTTGATGTCGTCGTTTATCAGGGCGGCCGCCTCAACCGGGTCGGTCGAGTCGGCCATGTGTGTGGTTATATCGGCATACTTATCCCAGAATGTTTTGCGCCAGGGCTCAAGAGGTTCGTTGCTGCCGCGATACGGCAGGACGCAGGCCGTGAAATCATCGAAGGAAAGACCTTTGGCCCAGGGTCGTTCGCGCCAGGCTTTGAAAGCATAGTTGATCTGCTCAATCAGGAAATCAGCCGTGATAACATCGAGGTCCTCGATTGTTTCTTTCCTTTTGTAATCCAGTTCTCCGTGAGTTTCTTCTATGCTGTCAGAGGCGGCCTGGACCGCCGGATAGTCGGCATAGTCAAGGGCATTGAAGATGACCTCGGTCCCGGCGGTATCAACAAACTTGTACGTGACATAGCTGTGCCCCTCCATGTTGGCGATGAGGTGCATGGCCGCCCGCAGTTTGAGCGAGTCGCCCGCCGCGGCATAATGGTTGAGGACTTTTTCGAGCTCGGCCCGGTTTTCACCGGCCGTTTCGAGCGCGCCTATAACGGCTTTTGAATAGCCGCGGGCGGGGTCTTCGGTGGTGGCGCAGGCGACACAAAGA
>JAOUEU010000065.1 GCA_029858555.1 Candidatus Zixiibacteriota bacterium | reverse complement strand
GTTCGTAACCGCAGCGGTAATGCTCCTCCCGCCAGAAGTTTTCGATCTCGTTGCGAACTCGGGCGCCGTTGGGATGCCAGAGAATAAGCCCCGGCCCCACCTCCTCCGAGATGGAGTAAAGTTCCAGTTGTTTCGCCAGTACCCGGTGATCCCGTCTTTTGGCCTCTTCCATGCGGCGCAGATAATCGTCGAGCATCGTCTTTTTCGGATACGACACCCCGTAGATGCGCTGGAGAGTCTGGCGCTTCTCATCCCCGCGCCAATAGGCGGCGGACGTAGCGATAAGCTTGAAAGCCTTGATGATCCCGGTCCGCGGAATATGGGGCCCCCGGCACAGATCTTCGAATTTCGACTGGTAGTAGAAAGTTACAGCGTCGTCTTCCAGATCCTCCAGGAGTTCCACTTTATATTCCGCGCCGCGCGAGCGGTAGTATTCGATAGCCTCCTGGCGGCCTTTCTCCTCCCGCCGGAAGGGGACATTCGCCTTGATAATCTCGGCCATTTTCTTTTCTATCTTTTCGATGTCTGCCGGGGAGAAAGGCCTTTCCACCTCGAAATCATAGTACCAGCCCTCGTCAATCGGCGGGCCGATAGCCAGTTTGGCTTCGGGAAAAACCGCCAGGACCGCTTCGGCCATAATGTGGGACGAAGAATGCCAGAAGACAGCCCGACCGTCAGGATGGTCGAAAGTGAGGATATCCACAGGGGCGCCGTTTGGGATGGGCGTCGTCAAATCACGCACCACACCGTCGACTCGGACCGCAATGGCCTCCTTAGCCAGACGCGGCGAGAGTGATTCGGCGATGTCAAGGCCAGTGGTGCCGGGCTTGTATTCCCTGACGCTGCCGTCCGGAAACCTTATCTGAACCTGTGCCATTACATCCGATCCCTAGCCAATAATTAAAGGCGGATTACCGGATACTCACCAGTACCGTCTAACCCGCGTCAACAATAATGGTGGGCGATACTGGAATTGAACCAGTGACCCCTTGCATGTCAAGCAAGTACTCTAACCAACTGAGCTAATCGCCCAACACATATCTTCTTATCAGGTCAGCGCAATCTGACCAAAAATTCCAGTATATCCGCTCGACCATGCGATGTCAAGTCCTATTTTGTCCCTCCACGGCGAAAAAGCCCTTGAGGACTAACAGGTTATACAGAACAACCAGCCGGCGGGAACTGAAGTTCCCGGCTTTGTGCCGACAGCCATGAGGATAATATTTAAAACCGCTCCGGCAGTCCCGCCTACTGACCGATCCCCGCCATTTGCATGAAGGTCTCGGCTTTGAGGTACTCGTCTCGCAGGGCCTCGCTGTAACCTTCCAGATCGCTCTGGGAAAGCTGCAACCGCTCCAATATGTGCGGTTCGACGGTACCCACGAGATAGCGTTCCTGCTTGTCGTAGAAGGTTTTTTTCGCCAGATAGTTGCCCAGATAGACGATGTAGGACACGGAATCTTCGGCATCCACCTGCCACGGGGCGTGATGGTTGGTGATGGCATTGGCGAGCTTCTGTGGTATTTTCCAATGAGCCGCCAAAAAACCACCGATATCGGCATGGGTATAACCAAAAAGTTGCTGTTCCACTTCGTGATCGGCACACTCCCGGTCGGCGGCCCTGGCTTGCTGGAACTGGGCCTGTTCCTCGGGCAGAAAACAGCAAACGATCATTTTGCCGACATCGTGCAGCAACCCGGCCGAAAACGCTGCGTCCGGATCGGCGATCCCGCGTGCCTTCACCTTGCGAGCCAGCAAGCGACAGCAAAAAGCCGTGGCCAGCGAATGGCGCCAGAACCTGTCCTGGTATTCCTGGTCGGTATCATTGCCCTTGAACATGTCCAGAACCGACGCTGACAGGACGAGATTCTTGATGGCCTCCACGCCGACCACAATTACCGCCTGCTTGACCGAATCGATTTCGCGGCTCAAACCGTAAAACGCGGAATTGGTCAGCTTCAGCACTTTGACCGACATCGCCGGATCCTCGGCCAGGATAGTGGCTATCTGGGATGCGTTAACATTCGGGTCGTTGATGACCTTTTGAATCTGATGGAACACAATCGGCGGTGTCGGCAGGTTGCGAATGTTCGACACCACCCGCTTTACTTTGTTGTCAATTGTCGTCGTACTCATGACCACTTTTAACCCTCGTAATCAGAACTCCCTTCCATATCATCCAAAATTCTGCCGGCAATCCGCGCCTTGATGTCAGGACGATCATAGAATCCCTGCTGAATTCGCCGGGCTATGGTATGGAGCCTGTCGGCTCCGGCCGCCGGTTCAGCCGATTCTCCGGTCCCCTCGTTTTGGAGCGTCCGCGTGCCCGCGACGGGCCGCCCGGCATCCGGTCTTTGTATTTCCTCTCTGCTGTATATCGCGCCATGCCCGGCCTGCGAATCCCCCGCCTGATGGCGGTGCAACTGCACGGAATCCCGAGCCCGGCGCATCCCGTCGGCCCGTGTCGCGATCTCTTTTCTTGCCCGAAGAGCGTGCTCCTCAGCGGCCTCGCGGACCGACGTACGGCGCTCGCCCGGTTTATCGAGGCCCTGTGTCTCGACTCGGTCGGTCGGCTGCCGACCCGGTCGCAACGGTCCTATCGTCATGCTTTCACCTTCTTTTCTTCCTATCGTCGATGAATATGAGTTACTTTATGTACAAACATCTCCCAATCTCATTTTTTCCCATCGATAAAGAGGGGTGGCTGTTGCGCAGCCGTGATATATTGAAGAATCTTCTGGCTGTTCTGAAGTTCACCCAACTCCGACCTGATGCGCTCGTATTTTTCCTTAAGGTATTGCTCGCTCTCCTGTACCAGGGTGAGGTTCTTTTTGACCAGCGCGGTCATGCTGCTGACGATTTTTTTTACCTCAGGTAAAGCCAGGGCCATGCGGAACAGCTCCGGGTTGCGCTCCTTGAGAGCCTTGATCTTTTCGTCGGAGTTGTTAATCCGCGTATAATAGCGTTCAATTTCGGCGAAGAGGTCCAGCAGGTCTTCGTCCTTGTTGTATTTGACGGCGTCGCGTTGCTGATCCAGTTTAATGTACAGGGACTGATAAAACGAGTATTCCTCCTTGAGCACGAATACCAGTTCTCGTTCCAACTGCTTAAGCGCGTTGTAGTCGATGGATGTCATAATCACCCTGAAGTCGAGAAGTGACCGTCGGGAGACGCCGGCCTGCCGGTGGGGGCTGCGGTCGCTTCGTTTTTCGTTTGCTGTTGCTTAATCCCGGCCCAGCCGGCTCTCAGGTTGGACAAAATCTCGATTATGTTGTCCATCTGGGCGAGGTCTTTGGTAGCGGCGATCAGGTCGGTCTGGGTAACGACAAAAGTATAGAGCCGGCCGAGATTGTCGGCCATCTGGCCGCCGGCTTCGGGATCCAGAGTCGTGTAAAGATGAACGATAAATTTCTTGGCCCTCTCGAGTTTTTCATATCCTGCCGACGCGTCCTTCTGCTCGTAACTCTCGCGGGCTGACCGGTACGCGCCGATAGCCCCGTCATATACCTTCAGTACCAACTCCAGTTGTGATTTACCCAGCGTATCGGTTTTCTGGTAGCTGCTGATCTTGCCATCCATGGGATTTGCCTCCAATGCTTCAGGATTTATCAATATTGAATTTCCAGTTGTTGTTGAGCGAGGCGAGCTGGCTGTTGAGGTATTGGCTCTGGGCGCTGAAATTGCCCAGGGCTATTTCCATCTCGTAGAATTTCTTCAGTAAAGACTCCCGCCGTATTGCCAGCCTCGCGTCGATATCTTTAATGCGCTCTTTAATGAGTTCAACCTGGTTCTTGTAGCTGCCGATCCTGCGGTCGAACGTGCCTTCGCCGGCCCTGGTCAGGCTGTCGACAATATCGCCCAATCTGGAGGCCACGCCCTTAGTGACCGTAACCGAGCCTTCGGAGCCGGCTATGACCTGGCTTTCGTCGAGTGTAATCTTCAACTTCAGTCCGCTGGTGGTGGCGTTGCCCTCCTTGCCGGTGAGGAACTGCCCCTGCCCTTCAGCGGCTTCTCCGTTAATGGTGCCCTGAACATTTTGACCTTTGACGGACGTGCCCTGCAACAATCCCAGGCTCAGGTAGGCGGCGTTCGAAATGTCGGCCACCGTTCTCACGTACGAGGCTTCACCGTACGTGTTGCTTGTCAGCCTGATGTGGCCTTCCCCATTCCCATCGTCAACCCATGCGACTTTGACCTCGCGGTTACCGATCTTGTCGTCGGCGTCGATTTTGGCCTGGATTTCGTTGATGAGGTCCGTCGTCGAGTGATAAGTGCCTTCGGTGAGGATGATCTCGTTCGAAACGAGTCCGTCAACGACCAGCTTCAGGCGGTTGTTGGTGCCGTCCAGGGTCAGGGCCGCACCGGCTGGATCACTGATTGCGGTTCCCCCAAAACCGCCGTGCGTGGCCGCCCGGGTGATATCAACACGGTACGTCTGCCCCGAGGCCACTTGGTCGGATGCCGACACGAACGAGATGGCGTTGGTCGAGGAATCTCCGGAGGTCGTGAACAACCTTATGACGTCATCCAGGTTTTCCTTCAGGGCCCTCTCCAGAGCGGCACTATCTTTAATCGATAGCTTGCCGTCGGCGTCGGTTCTGACACCGATGGTGGCCAGCTGATTATACTTGGAAGTAATACCGCCGACCATTGAGCCGAGGGCAATCCTCAGTGATGACTGCATCGAAATCACCGTGTAATCGCCGAACAACAGGCCGGATTCTTCACTGTCGGAGTTATAGGTGTTCTGCTCATCAATGAAGGACTGCACCTCATTGTAGCGTTCGATGAAAGTGCTGATCCCTTCCTTAACGGCGCTCAAGTCCAGGCCTGTCGAGATAGAAATGCTCGAACCCGGTTCCGTCTCCTTGCGAACGGTCAGCGACAGGCCGCTGATTAGATTCTCAAAAGTGTTGGAGGCCGACGTCACCGTGATGGGCGAGCCCGCCCCGCCGGTGGAGCCGAGCGCGATCTTCGCATCCGAGGCTTCCTGCAGCAGAGGCGAAAAGGCCGCCACCTGAAAAGTGTCACCGGCAGTAAGGGTACCGGCGTTGAAAGACAGGGTCAGACCGTCGGCCCCCTCTCCCGTCTGGGGATCATCGACCAGCAGCACCTCCATGTCGGCCTGGGTGACGGCCACGGTGCCGGAGTTGGCGCCGTCGGTCCAGTCAATGAGGATGTTGCCGTCGCCGATAGTCTGAGTTCCTTCACCGCGAACGGTGAAGGTGTATATCTTGTTTTGGGAACCGCTGTAAGTGGCGGTCGGACCCAGCGAAATCCGGGATGTGGAGGCCAGGTCCTTCACGGTCATCTCCGGGGCGTCGAATGACCCGGTGGCGAAGTTGAGCGTCTCGCCGCCCGTGAGAACGGGATTGACACTGATTCGGTTTTTCAGGCCCGTATTGTCGGAACTGAGAATCAGGCGATAGGCGCTCGAGGCCGAGCCGTCATTAATAATGGACGCCGTGACGCCCAGCCGGGCGTCGTTGATAGCTTTTCTTATCCCCTCGAGGGAATTGTTGGTCTGGTCGATTACGACAGTGCCCTCGCTGCCATCACCCACCTTGATGGTGATGGATCCGGTACCGAAGGTGGCCGTATTCGGACTGGCAAAACCCTGGCTGGCCAGCTGATGGTTCCGGGCCAGAGAAAGGACCTGGATGTCATAACTGCCCGTGCCAACCCGGCCGGAAGTGGTGGCGGACAGATAGCCCTCGTCGGAGATGTCGACCGAATATGCTTCAAAAGTGGCGGTCTTACGGAGCAGGTTGAGTTGTGTCCCCAGGGCGATGAACTTGGCCTGAAGCGCTGTGAGCGCCGAGATAATGCTGGTTTTCAGACTCTGTTCGTTTTCAAGCAAAACAGCGTTGTTTCGCTCGAAGCTGATGATACTGTCGACCAGTTCGGTGGTATTGATACCCGAATTAAGGCCGTCGATAGTGGCACCTGGCATGTTTACTCCTGTAACCTATGACTTCAATGTCTTCAAAGCAGTCTTTGTTTTTTTGTGTTCGGGGGAAGAATTACCTTCCCCCGAACGGGACCAAACCATTTACTAGAACAGTGACATTACGATCTGCGGAATCTGGTTGGCCTGCGCCAGCATAGCCGTGCCGGCCTGAACAAGAATCTGGTTCTTTGTGAATTCGGACATTTCCTTAGCCATGTCGGTGTCACGCAGCTGTGACTCCGAGGCGGTCAGGTTCTGGGCCGCAATTCTGAGGTTTCTCAGGTTGGATTCCAGAGTGTTCTTCTGGAAGCTACCCAGCGTGCCGCGGGTAGTGGAAACCAGATTAATGGCCGAGTCAATCACCGACTGAGCGTCCTGCGCACCCTGGACGGTGGTCACATCGATCTTGGAAAGATCGGTGAACATATTACCGGGAAGGTGCTTGCCCAGTGACGAAGCCGACATGTTGCGGAGACTGATCTGGGCCGTCTGACCGACATTGGCGCCAATCTGGAAGACCAGCGACTGGTCGATGTTGCTGATCGTTTCCGTGCCGCCCGTGGAGGTCAGAGCATACGCGACCTTGATCCATTCGGTCCGGTCGGTATTCCAGATGGTGTAATCGAAACCGGCCTTGACCTCGGTCGCCGCGCCGCCGTCAAGCTGCACGTTGAACTTCGTAGCCGCGACATCAAGCAGGAAGTTGTTCAGCTCGAGACCGCTCTCCGCTTTCTCAACGTTAATCTTGACAGTGCCCTGATTCAACTCACCGTCAGCGGCGCTCTTCAGCGTGTACTCCTTGGGCTGGTCGTAGTCGATCTGGCTCAGAGCGTTGGCATAACCGTCCAGCGTAACCAGCGCGTCCTGACCGACGTTGGCCGTCGTGTCGGAGGTCAGGTTGAGAACATTGCGCACGTTGCCGGTGGTGGCATCAGCGCCGGCCATCAGCTGCAGGGTGTAAGCAGAACCCTGGTCTCTGGTCGAGAACCGAATTCTGTCGTTATTCCAGACTTCGGCGTAAATATCCTCAGCAGCCGAGGCACCGGCCACCTGACCCACACTTGTGGCCATAACGGTGTTAAGAGCCGTAACCAGGTCGGCAAGCGTGCTGTAGGTGTTCGACGCTACGGTCACGTTGATGTCGGCCGCGGCCGTAATAGAGGCCGTTACCGCCTGTAACGTGAAGGTATTGGTTGAGGCGCCACGGTGACTGCCGGCGGCCAATCCCGTCAGGGACGCCTCGGCGGTACCGGTGGTATCAGCGGTAATGCCGGTCCAGGCCATCGAGAACTGTGATCCAACGGCCACACTTTTGATGCCAAAGGTCGAGCCAGCACCAACGCCGGTGCCCTCAGCTTGAACTTTTCCTTCCAGAGCGGTACCGGCCAGGGCGGCGTTGAAGGCGGTGACGAGGTCACTGCCGAACTGCCCGCTGGCTATGGCCGCCTGAATCGTGACGTACCCGGTCGGGGTACTGCCGTTCTCCTGGTAATTGATCCGGAAAGTGTAAGTTGCGGCGGCATCAGCCTGGGCAAAGGCCAGTCCGCTGGCCATGAGAGCCTTGGTGGCAGTGGTGTTCAGCTTAACGCCGTTATTCCAGAAATCCGTGACTGATATGGCGGCGTTGGAAGTCTTGGTAGCGGAGCCGGAAGCCTGCACGACGTCGATGTTATGAACGGCTTCGGCAAGATTGTACGGATCGCCGTCACTGCCGACACCGGCCAGCGTGATGCCACCGGTCGTGACATTGAGCGTGGCGGCCGGATCGGCACTCTTGTATGCCGTAATGAAGTGCGTACCGGTCGACAGCCCGGACTGCTTGATAGTAACTTCGGAACCGTTGGCCGTGGTGATGCTGGCCACGTTTTCCTTGCTGCCATCGAGCAGCTTCTTGGTACCGAACTGCGTGTTAGCAGCGATGCGGTCGATAGTTGAGATGGCGTTGGTAATTTCGGCCTGGTCAGCAGCCAACTGGTCGGCGTCATTGAAGCCTTCGTTGGCGGCGTGAATGGCCAGTTCTCTCATCGATATCAACAGATTGTTGATTTCGGTGAGAGCGCCCTCGGCAGTCTGGATCATGTTAATCGATCCTTCCGAGTTTTCAACCGCGCGGTTCAGACCGGCAATCTGAGCCCGGAACTGCTCGGAAATCACGAGCCCGGCCGGGTTGTCAGAACCCTGGTTAATACGAAAACCCGACGACAGCCTCTGCATGGAGCGAGACAGGTCGGAATTCGTCTGAAGCAGGTTCCGGTGCGCGTTTAACGCTGCAAGGTTGTGGTTAATGCGAAGTGACATTTGTTAAGTCCTCCTTGAACGGTTGAGGGTTTCCTTACCCTGTTTATGCAATCGGTTCTTAGTTCATTCGAGTCAGTCACTTCCCATGTATAAAAAATGTTGCAGGAGTCTGTTTTCCCATGACCCTGCCACTTGTTTTATTCTGTCTGTCCTCCTCGCCTGTTGAGGTCCTCCTCACTTTATCCGCCCTTTTTCATAACCTTTTAATCGGCATATTACTGAGCAGCTTAACAGTGGTAAAACCGTCTATTTGCAGAAAAAAAGAAAGGCGCGGTCACCGTTTTATTCAGGCAGTAACGGGGCGTCCGGAAAGCTCTTCCAAACGTCTGCGGGCCCGCTGACAGCCGGGGTCAATTTGCAGTACCCGCTGATAGCCAATCATCGCCGAATCTCGGTGTCCCATATGGAGATAGCACTCCGATAAGGCGAATATGGCACGGGCGTCCACCGGGCTTTCAGCAAGGTGTTTTTCATAGTTGGCAAGGGCCGGGCCGAAGTCAGCCTGGCGAAAATACATATCAGCTATCAATTGATGGAGCCCCGCCTGGCCCGGACTGAGCTCAACATATTTCTCAAGAGCCGAAATAGCTTCCGGAACCTTCCCCAAACGCGACTGCACCAACCCCAGATTCCGGTAGGTCACGGCGGGTACCGTGTCCAGAGCCAGAACTTCCAGATACCGCCTTTCGGCTTCCTCCCACCGCTCCAGCTTGTAATAGCAGTTACCCAGGTCGTTGAGAATCTCGGGGCTTATCCCCCTCTCGCCAAGGATCCTTTCATATATGCCGGCGGCTTCTTCATAGCGCCCGGCTTTGAAGTAGGCTTCGGCGAGAAGTTCGTTCAACTCATCGTCATCGCATCCGACTTGCCGGGCCTTCTCGAAGATCTCCGCCGCCTCGGAAAACCGGCCGGCTGCAATGTAAGCGCGACCCGATTTGAGGAGCAAAACTGAATGTTCGCTCGTTATGTCCAGACCCAGCCCCATTCTTTGATAACGAATAAACCCGGCCTCGTCATGCCTTTGCAGACAAATGTAGGCCAGCCCCAGAGCCGAAACCAGGTCGACCCGGGCATACTCGATCTGGTCCAGAAAATACGCGCGGGCCTGGTCCAGGTTTTCGGCGTTGAGGCTTAACCGGCCCAGATGCGTATTAACGTCCAGATATCCCCGCGTCAACTCGCGGATTTTGAGAAAGAAGGTTCTGGCCCGAGCGGGCTCATCTGCTTTCATGGCATTGGTGGCCAGCCCGTAATATGCCTCCTTCAGGCTGGCCGGGTGAAACAGTATCAGCGAATCCCGGTCGGAGGTCCCGTCGAACCTTTTCTGAGTTTCGAGGTAACGGTTATAGTACTCGCTGGATAGCTCGTACTGCCCTTTATAATTGTAGACATGTCCCAGCAACAGAAGCGGGTCGAGATAGTCGGCTTTGGCTGCCAGAGCCCGGGTGCAATGTTCGATGGCCCGGTCATAGTCATTGAGGTAGAAACAGGCCCAGGCTATCTGGTTCAGACACATGAGATAGGTGGGACGTCGCCGGCTTTCACCCGGGCCGATAAGTTCCACGGCCCGCCTGGCTGTCTCGATGATTCGCGGAGCATATTCGTCCCATCGTCCAACCCCTTCCGCCAGCAGCAGTTGAGCATAGTTGTAAAGGGTGAAAGTGTTATCGGGGTCTTCCTTGAGTTGTATCTCCAGAAGTGCCTTGGAGCGGGCGAACTTTTGAGCCATTTTGTCCGGCGAGAGATCGTAGCCAAGATGTTTCAGTCGAACGCTGGTTCTCAGTACCCTGTTTCCCGGCGGGACGTGGAGGACATTGTGGACAATCCCTTCGTACCGAAGACACAGTTCCCGCTTGAAAAACCTGTTTGAATTCAGAAAGGTGACCTTGTCTTCGCCTTTGCCGTACACGTTGTAGACATTCACGGACAGCAGAGAATACTTGTCGTCGTTGATCAATTTAAGGAGCATCGGCACGTCTTCGAGCACCATGCGTTCGTCGGCATCGATTATGAAAATCCAGTCGCAGGAAGCCTGGTCGATGGAGTAGTTGCGGTGATAGGAAAAGTCGTTGACCCACTCCTGATGAAAGATCTTCGCACCATATGATCTGGCTATCTCGGTCGTACGGTCGGTGGAGCCGGTATCGACGATTATTATCTCGTCGACCCAGTCCCGTATAGAATCGAGACACTCTCCCAGGAACTCTTCTTCATTCTTGACCATCATGCAGGCCGATATGGTGGCCTTCTTACGGAGGGTCTCGGCCAGCATGCGCAACTCATGCACCTGTCGACACTTGTTCAGGCCTTTTTCCGCAACTTCCCGGGCTTCAGCCATGCGCCCCTGCTGGCGCAGCAGGTGCGCCAGATTGAGGTACGGCAAGTGGTTCCCGGAGTCGGCCTGGATGGACTTTTCAAATAATTGGATAGCCCTGTCGGCGCGGTTGCCGTCCCAGCAGGCGCTGGCCAGAATATTCAAGAACTGTGAGAAGTGGATGCTGGTTTGCGACAGACGGGACAGGTCTGGCTCGGCGTTGTCAGGCTTATCCTTCAACGACAGCAGTTCCTCGCCGATTTTCCTGGCCTCATGATACTCGCGTAGGGCGTACCTGGCGTAACACAGCACGTATCGGAAATCCAGAGCTTTCGGAAATTCCTCGAGACCGCGTTGAGCAACCTTTTCGACATCCGTGAATCTCTTGAGGTCGGCGTAACCGAACGCCAGGAGCAGGTCGTAGCGCCCGCGCTGGAGACGGTCCGGAAAGGGATACAGCTTTTCAAAAGGCTCCAGCACTTCGACAATCTCGTCGTTCCGGCCTTGACGGCTGAGATGCTCCGCCAGAGCCAGGGCGGCTTCGAGGTCCTGCGGATTTCGTTGTACGGCACTCAGCAGGGACTGGCAGGTATCGGCGCTGGGAGCGTTTGGCACCGCCCTCTGCCGGATGGGTCCGGCAACCTTCTTTGATCTGGCATGCTTCTTCGTGCGTTTAGTCATTGTCGTCCCGTCTCTCAAGCCAGTTCCCCGGCGTACCGGTCGAGCCTTTCCCGCCACCGGCCTATTTCCTTCCGGGTGCTGTCGGTTGTCCGGGGATTCTCGATCAGTTTGTCCAGAAGCTGCGTCCCGTCGGCAAAGAGTCGCTGTTCGACGATATAGTCGATGGCGTGTCGGCAGGTCTGTAAATGGTTAGGGTCGATGGCCAGCGCTCTGGAAAAGCTCTCAACGGCCAGGCGGCTGTCGCGTTTTTCCATTGCCACCACGGCCCTATCATTGTACAGATCGCGTTTGTCCGGGTACATCGCGATCAAAACTTCCAGTCTCCGCAAAGCCTCGTCGTATTCACCGTTCACCATAAAGAGCAAGAAGAGGTTGTAATGGGCATCGTAGTGACGGGGGCTGATTTGAATGGCTCTTTCAAAGTGAAACCTGGCCTCCTCCGCTCTCCGGAGTGTCAGAGCCACCAGGCCGGCGGTCACACTGGTCTCAGGCAGATGATCTTGCCTTTCCGCCAGCAGTGCCAGGTGCGGGTAAGCGTTGCCCAGATCATCCTGCCGGAGATACTGGTTGGCCATTTCGGTCAACTCGGCGACCGAAGCGCCGTCGATATTTTTCCGTCCGTCGGGGTCGATGGTCATTGTGTTTGACATATTAGAAATCCTATTTCTGCGGCCGGTTCGCCCGGAGCATCGCTCCCTCCCGACGGTGTCCCGGCTCGGAAATGGCCGTCGGGCCGGTGGCCGGATCAAACGCCCACTAATTCCTTTTTCGTCCCGTCCGCCGCCTGCCCGAGGGCCTCCACGGCCGCCATCACGTTGTGGCAGACCTGATAGTCGGAGTTGACCAGGATCAATTGCCGGCCCAGATTGTTTTCAGTGTTGATCAATACCGGTCCCTGCAGGTTGGCGGACATCTTCTCGGGATTCTCCGGGACGGTAACGATGACGTATGTTTCAACCGAGGTCAGCTTGCGGATTGTCAGGTCGGCTATCTCTCTGGGATTGACCTCAATCCGATAGTCGGGGAAAAAGACGACCGGATTCACGACCAGAAATGTCAGAGCCGGATCTTCCAGCGACTGCAGACACAGGAACGGTTTCAACTCATCGGGTTCGATGAGACAAAAGTCGGTGAGATGTTCGAACCCGAGGATGGGTTTGACGAACCTGATAATCTTCTCTTCCGGGACGTCCACTTCGCCGAATCTCAGACTGTGTATCAACATATCATCTATCCTCTATACTGTGCCCTAGTCCAGGAAATCGAGCAGGCTGGGCTGTATTATTTTCGCACTCGCAATAAGTGAAGCCTGGTAATTGTTTTCGAAAGTGGCCAGATCCGTCACCAGCTTGGTCAGGTCGGCATCTTCAACCTCGGAGAGGAGTTTGGTGAAACTCAGTTCCATATCCAGCAGGCGCGCGTGGGTACTCTCCAGCCGCATGCCCTTGGCACCGACGGCGGCCCGGAAATTGAGGACATGTTGAATCGCCGCATCCATAGTGCCGAGCATCAGGGAAATACCGTCCTGGTCGTCGGCCCGGAGAGCGTCTTCTAAAACCATCAGGGAACCGATCATGTCACTGGAACCGAATAACTGAAAATCTTTGGCCGAACGACCGGCACCCGAGTCCTGAATAATGAAAGACCGGGTGGGATCGTCATTTACCACCTGGATGCCCGTGCCGGCGGCATTTATACTGGCCGTAACGTCCAGGCCGGAGTTGTTGATGGCATCGAGGAGGTCCTGGATGGTCACGATAGACGCATCGGAGAGGTCAATAGTCCGTTGCATGTCGCCCTGTTTGAGCGAGATGGCGCCGAAGTCAAAACCGTAGCCGTTGTTCAAATCCGACAGCCTGGCTGTGGCAACGAGGTCGGGGTCCAGGTCCGAACCGGCATAATCGCCGTTGAAGCGGGCAAGAATTCCCAGGTCAGCGGCCGTGGTGCTGCCGACTTCTTCGATGCTGAAGCTCGTCACGGGACTAAGGTCGCGCCCGGATAGAACCGGGTCAATCCTGCCGACAATCCCCAGGGATTCGGCGGTATGCGACTTCTCGCTGATGTCGACCACCCTCAGACCGAGTGGCACGGCGTTGGTGTCGACTATTTCCAATCCGGTTCCGGCCGCGTTCAGCTGCATGGTAACGTTGTCGATACCGGGAGCCGCGGCAACGGCGGCATTGAATTTATTGATAACATCGCCAACCGTATTCAAACCTGCCAGATCGATCTCGAGCACGAAGCCGGCGTCGTCGGTCAGGACAATAGTGCCGGCGGCCATATCGATGCCGTTGCCGCCGTTGAGATTATCCAGGGCCGTGACACCGGAGATTAAGCCGTTTTCGGTGCTGTCAAAAAAGAAGGCATTGCCCTGCTCGCTGATACCCAGAGTCAGATTGTCCAGTGGCGGCACGTGGGCGCCCAGGGCACTATTGATAGTCGTAATTACGTCGTCTACGGTAACGGCCCCACTCAGGTCGACATCAACCCATTCGCCCAGATTTTCGTCGGTGATTCTGATTGTTCCCGGTGGCAGGCCGATACCCTGGCCGCCCAGAAGGTCGGACAGGAGAGTGGCGGACGTTACGCCCACATCCAGGTCGGCCTCTTCACCGAGAATGCCCAGCTGACCCA
>JAOUEU010000322.1 GCA_029858555.1 Candidatus Zixiibacteriota bacterium | reverse complement strand
CCCCTTCGATTTCCGAGTCCGGCTGGGGCGTATCAAAGATGTCGCCGGCCTCCAAACCGGTATCCGTATCGTCCTCAGACAGGTCGTGTTCATCGTCCTCTTCCCCGCCGCCACCCCGCTCAAAAAGGGCTGCCAGCCATCGGAGTGAGAAGAAACTTTTCACGCACCGGGCCAGAGCGGTGTAAGCCCGGCGGAAAATATCGCCGCCGGGAAGGCGCAGCCGCATCGCCAGAGCCGGCGTAACGGAAGTATACAGAATGAGCAAAATGAGAATGATACCGCTCAGGACTACATAAGAACCCAGGTCACCGACGACTTTTATCGACAGTTGGGTGAGATTCTCGGCGACGTAGCCCCCCGGAATGTCTATTCTGACGCTCAGGACACGTTCGGTAAGGAGATGAATATCGTATATCATGGTAACCAGAAGGGAGATGACAAACAGAATGAAGCTGTTCAATTCGAACCTGGTGGCCAGTTCGGAAGAGAACAGGCGCAAGGAGACGAAAATCAGCCCGAGCGGAATGAAAAACGCCAGCCAGCCGATGAGACTGAGGCAAATATACGACAGGTAGGCTCCCAGCATCCCCGCCTGGTTATGATACTTGACATCGAAGGGGCTCAGATGGCTGTCGATTTCGCCGACAATGCGCGCATCATCGGGGCGATGGTGCGAGATAAGAGATATCAGGATGAGGACGGCCAACAGAAACAGGACGACACCCAGCGCCTTTTTCCGGTTACCGGTGGACTTTTTCTTCCTTTTTGCCATGGGCGTAAAGACGGCAAATAGATTTTTAATTTCAATTAAAAAAAAGGCAGGGATGCGGACCCTGCCTCGGCCGTAAATTCAGCAGTCCTATTTGCGTACGGCTTCCTTCAGATGCTTCCCTGCTCTGAATACCGGCACCCTGGTGGCAGGGATGTTGATCTGCGCACCGGTCTGGGGGTTGCGTCCAATGCGAGCTTTGCGCTTCGAGATGGAGAATGTTCCGAATCCGGCAAAACTTACCTTCTTGCCCTTCTTAAGCTGCGTCGTAACACCGTTCATGAAGGTCTGAAGCGCTTCGGCGGCCTGCTTTTTCGTGATACCTGAGCTTTCGGCCATTGCCGCAATCATCTCGTCCTTTGTCATGGCGGCCTTCCCTGGATTAGAGGTTTAAAGTTCAAACTACGGTACAATTTTCACCAAAGGTAAAAATATTGTCAAGTAAAACAATTCTTAAAAAACCTTGAAAAAAGGCTATTTTCAAGGCCTTTTCGGGGTTTCCGAGTGCCTAGCGGCGAACGGTCTGCAGGAAAGAATCGTGTTTGTTGTCTATTTTAATCTCGGGGAGGGCGGACACGAACAACTTGAAGCCAAATCCCCGGTTAGAGCCAATGGGGACCCAGTAGAGGCTGCCGGTCCAGCAGTGAATCGTCTTGACGATGTTAACTGAATTGCGGACAGTGAGTTTCTGATTGAAATCGTAATACTGGCTATAGGATATCGACGTGGTCGGAGTCAGGTTGAAGGCCAGTCGAAAATCTATGAAACTGCGCTTTACCCAATTCTGGTCCCGGCCGGATTCGCTGTAGCGGTATGAAGCGGAGAAACTCCAGCCACGGCCGCGCGAGGCCGAGCGCGGGGCGGTCGGCGACAGCCGCCCGGCCGAGTCAGTGGCTGTTCGAGCGGTCTCCGATTCATCGAATAGAAAGCGAGTGCCGCCGATATTGAAATGGGCGTTGAAATTGAAATCGAGCAGGAAGGGCGACCAGAAATGCAGCGAGTCGGTTCCGGGCTTGTAAAACGAATGCGTCATACTGCCGTCGATGGTAATGGGTCCCAGCGCCCGCGACTGGTAGGTGGTCGAAAGGGAGGAGTAGGGCCGGTCGTCCTCCTCAAGGTTATAGGAGAAACCGGAGGTGAGCGACAGCAACTCCAGGTTGCGCTCGATCTCGCCCGATTTTACCTTGGCCTGAAACGATTGCTGAAGCCGAAAAGACAGCACCTGGCTTTTTCTGCTGCCGGCTCCGCCACCGGCAAACGCCCGGACCCCGGGGTGACGATCAATATCCGGCGAATAGCTGTAGCTTACCGACGGGTTCAAAACGTGGCGCAATCCCACCAGACCTGCAATCCCCGGATAGACCGTACCGTAAAGGGTGGTGTTGGCCGAAACGCCGGTGCTGTATGAATAAGTGCGGTAGGTAGTGGTAGCATCGATGCCTGCGGCCAGCGACTGATCCGTCTGGGAAATCTTGAACCATGTCTCCGAATAACGGAAGCCGGGCACGATGTTAAGGTAATTGCCGAGCTTCAGCGCCGGCAGGTTAAGACTGGGATTGTGCTCAATTTTGGCCCACTTGCGGCGACTGCGGTGCGTAATGACGGTGGAGTCGCCATCGACCACTATAACGGTGTCTTCCACGGTCACCCGGCTGGAGTAGTTTCTAAACGTCGGTGAATACCTGAGGGAGAATCCGTGATACCAGCTGCGTTCCAGCTTCCCTTCCTCGTTCAGGCGACCGCTGCCGAAGGGCCATATGGTCGGCAGGGACAGCCGGGCTGTCGGCAGGTCATCGACGCGGGATTCGTCATCGAGGTTGACGGTATGCGAGGCATTTCCAGAAAGGGAGGTGTTAGTGCCGAATCTTTTGGAGAAGCTAACCTGGGATTTGATGCTGCGGTTGAGCAGGTCCTCGCTGTGCAGCGAGAAATCGCTGTAATAGGTTTTGTCGGAAACGAAGTCGCCGTAGGCGTTGACGTTAAAGGACGGAGACACGATGTGATTATAAGCGCCTTTAATGACGTAACGGTCACGATGGAATTCGGCGGCCGAAAAGCGGTCATAATTGGCATCCCGCAGGTAACTTCCCAAGACGTAACCGTCCAGCACGTATCTTTTTCGGAAGTTGACGCGGCTGCTGAAAGTCAGGTTCTGGCTTTTCTCGTGATAGTCGAAAGAACCCTGCCAGTCCCAGTATTCGGAGGCGGCCCAGTAATATCCCACGTTTTTGACATAGCGGTCGCCGCGCTCGAACTTGCCGAAGGTGAAGGGCAGAAAACCGGAATGACGGCCGCGCTTGAGGGGAAAAACATAATACGGAATGGCCAGCAGCGGAATCCGCTCGATATAAAAGACAACCGGCCGGGCGATGAGCTTCTCCCCCTCGATCAGTTTCATATTCTTCGAATGAAAATGGAAGTGCGGTTCGTCGGCGTCACAGGTCGTGTAGCGGCCGTCGTTGACGTAAAAGATACGCTCCTGTTCCCGGTACAGTTTTTCACCGTAGTAAAGCCCCCGTTCGTACTCGGATT
>JAOUEU010000321.1 GCA_029858555.1 Candidatus Zixiibacteriota bacterium | reverse complement strand
ATTATCTAAACGAAACAGCATAATGAGAATCCTTGCACTCGAACCTTATTACGGAGGAAGCCACAAGGCGTTTCTGGACGGCTGGTCGGCGGTAAGCAGGCATGACTGGTCGGTCTTTACGTTGGCTGCGTATAAATGGAAATGGCGGATGCGGCATTCGGCGATTACCTTTGCCGACGAGATTAACCTGTGCGTTGACAAAGGCCAGGAATGGGATTTGATTTTCTGCTCTGATATGCTGAACCTTGCCGAATTCCTGGGGCTGGCACCGGGAACTGTTGGAAAGCTGCCGGCAGTTGTATATTTTCATGAGAACCAACTTACCTATCCCGTGCGGTTCGAAAGCGAACGTGATTACCAGTTTGCAATGACAAACATGACGACCGCTCTGGCCGCCACAAGCGTTTGGTTTAATTCGGCATTTCACAGGGACTCATTTCTGGAGGCATTGTCGGCTTTTCTTGGAAAAATGCCGGACTGTCAGCCGACAGATGCCGTCGAACGGATAAGGAGCAAGAGTCTTATTTATCCGCCCGGCGTTAACGCGATTGAAAGGCGTGACGAAAGGAAAGCCGGACCTTTGCGAATACTGTGGGCGGGGCGCTGGGAACATGATAAGAATCCGGAAGATTTCTTCAAAGCATTAAAGATTATAAAAGCCGCAGGCACGAACTTTCGTGTCAGTGTAATCGGAGAACAGTTTCGTGAAATGCCCGAGGTCTTCGGATGGGCCAGGCAATACTTTTCCGAGCACATTGACCGGTGGGGCTACCAGGAAAGCCGAACCGAATATGAAAAAGCATTAAAGGAGGCGGATGTTTTTGTCTCTACAGCCAACCACGAATTTTTCGGTATAAGTGCCGTGGAAGCGGGCCTGGCAGGAGCTTATCCTGTCCTGCCGATGCGACTGGCATATCCTGAGATTTTGGGGCCTGGTAAAGAAGAAGGAATAGAAGAGTTTTTTTATGATGGTACTGTGGCTGATTTGTCCGATAGATTGATAGCTTTGGCAGAGCGTGTAGAGAAAGGCTGTTTGCCGGGTGAAGATACCGACCGATTAATAAGATTGATGGAGCGATACAAGTGGGACAACCTTGGCCGAGTTTTAGACCAGGCCCTTGAGAATATTTTCGAATAACTTCAAAACTTACCAACTATCCCCGGTGCGACTCGAACGCACAACATCCGGCTTCGGAGGCCGAATGATTGACCATCATATTTATGCTCGCTGATGACTATTCAACGGACGGCGAATCCGACAATTGATGACTGCCCAGCCTGACCGACGCAATGGAGCTGATAATGTCCCGGCGTTAACTCCAATCGCGCAACGCTCTTTTCGTCAACGAGTTTGCCATTGAGAAACCACGAAAGTTTGTCCTGCCTATTCGTTGAGGGGTGGACTACCACCCTGCCATTAAGTGAGATAAAAATATCACCGTTTCCCGGTGAGGTAATTCGCAGCGACCGGTCCATATCGGCTGAAATAGAAAGCTCATGGTCGACACAGACCGGCTCAAATGACGGCGGGATGTCATTGGTTCGAATCCTCTGCAGGGCGAAAAGTTGAGCAAGTAGTGGTTCGGCTGCTTCCGAACCAACATAAGCCACATGTCCGGTACCGCGGAATCGGCCCACCCATACGCCGGCTGCATATCGACCATTGTGGCCAACAGCCCACGCATCCCTCCTGCCGGAGCTTGTACCGGTCTTCCACATAAACCACGGCACGTCCTCCGGGAGCAATTGTTCCATTCCGTTCGGCCGATGACGTCGGGAGGAAAGAATATCATTAATAGCAGCACAGACCTTGGTTTCGAGCGCCCGTATCTTATGACGTGGTTCATCGGTGAATAAACGCGGCCGCTCTCGAAAGCCGCAGCGGCCGAGAGTGGCATAAGCATTGACAAGATCCAAAAGAGTCACTTCCATACCGCCCACGACCAAAGCCAGTCCACTCCTGGTTTGTGTGTTTGCGGGCAGTTGAATCCCGGCACCTTCGAGCACACCACAGCATCGAGCGAGACCGATTCGTTCAGCGACCAGAATCGCCGGGACATTCAGTGAACATCTCAACGCTTCAGAAACAGTAACCCGCCCGCGAAAAGTCCGGTCAAAATTCGATGGTGACCACCCGCCCCTGTCAATAGGGACATCAGGTAGAACAGAATCAGCATTAAGCCGGCCCGTTTCAAACGCCGCGGCATAAATGAAGGGCTTCAGCACCGAACCGGGACTGCGTTTAGCCAATACACCGTTGACCTGTCCATCAACGGGGTCACTCAGATCACCGGAACCCACCATGGCCACAATTCCTGATTGCGCGATATCGATGATGACCACAGCTATCTCCGTGCCGCCGGGCAGTCTGCGGCGATACTCATCAATTAACCGTTCCAACTCGTTTTGTATGTCCAGGTCGATGTGAGTTCTCCCTCCCTGAGGCCTGCGTTTGAGTGCCAGCCACCCGGCATGAGAAGCCCGCTGCAAACGTGTAGACCTGCATATCACTAAAGGGCCGGCCGTGACCTGCCGCAACTGTTGTTCGCTAATCATCCGCTCTCTCAACATGCTGTGTAGAACCGTTCCTCGACGCTTCATGGCCGCCGGGAGGAACTTATTTGGCTGATAGCGGCCTGGTGACTTCGGCAGCCCGGCTATCAAGGCAGCTTCTCCCAAAGACAAGTCTTTTGCGTGCTTGTTAAAGTAGGTCAGAGATGCCATTTCCACGCCCCTGATGTTACCGCCGTACGGCGCACTGTTGAGGTAAAGCTCAAGAATCTCGTCCTTGCTCCTGAGCCGATCCAACTGAAGCGCCCTGAACGATTCAACAGCCTTGACGCAGAGAGTTCGAGGCCGATGACCCATCATTCTACAGACCTGCATATCCAGAGTACTGGCACCTGAGACAATCCTGCCGCCTGCAATGTTTTGTCCCACCGCCCGGATAACAGCCACCGGATCAACTCCCCTGTGTTTGTAAAACCTTTTATCTTCTACAGCAATTGTCGCTTTAATCAACCATGGTGACATACTTTCCAATGGAACCGGACGTCTCCACTGGTCATCACTGCCGACAATACTGAGCATGGGCCGCCCATTTACGTCGAGCACTGCCGGACTGACGGACCATTGTTTTAGCCCTTCCTCCGGAAACGGAAACAGAAACCATATAATCACGAACGTCAGCACCAATAGCGCAGTTATCAGAACCGATATTTTCAGCAGACGTTTGAGCCATTTTTTGACTTTTAAACTCATGATTTCACCATAAGTAATAAATACTTCTTCAGGGTATGTTGTTGTTTTGAT
>JAOUEU010000320.1 GCA_029858555.1 Candidatus Zixiibacteriota bacterium | reverse complement strand
CGGCGGCCGTGCTGCCACCGGCTATAAGGCGGTGTTGAACGAAATCGGCGCCCGGGTGCCCAAAAACATGCTCGGCCTGGCAAAGGAACTTGAGGCGCTACGCTCGGTACAGCTAACAGATGGTGCCAAAACTGATGTGGGTCCGATATAATTATGGCTGAACCGGTTGACGTCCGCCGGGTAAGGGCCTTACGGGATAAAGCTCCGGCCGACGGTCCCGTGGTTTACTGGTTGGATCGGGACCAGCGGGCCCATGACAACTGGGCACTGCTGTATGCACAGGAGCTGGCTTTGGCAGCCAGGGTACCGCTATCCGTCGTTTTCTTGCCCGACTGGCACCTCCGAAACTCCTCGTCCCGACAGCATCTCTTTGCGCTAACGGCGTTGCAGCAGACCGCCCGCGTATTGACCGAGCACAACATCTCCTTTTCATTTGTAGCGGGTAGTCCCGAGAAGGAGTTGCCTCGTTACCTCGAAAGGAGCCGGGCAGCGGCTCTGGTTACGGATTTTTCGCCGCTACGCGTCAGCCGCCGGGTACACAACCGCCTTGCGCGACTCCTGACTGTACCGTTTTACGAGGTCGATGCTCACAATGTCGTACCCTGCTGGATGGCCTCAGCCAAACTCGAATATGCGGCTTACACTTTCCGCCCCAAACTCAACCGGCTCCTTTCCGAGTTCCTGGTTCCGTTCCCCGCTCTGGCAAAGCACCCCTTCGTCGGGAAGGAATCGGCATTCGCAGCTGTTCGGCCGCCTCTCACTCCGACTCATCCGCCGGGCACCCTGCCGGCTGTAAAGATATTCAAGCCCGGCGAGCGTGAAGCCGCCGCACATTTGGACCGGTTTCTGGAAGATCGGCTCGTGGAGTATCATACCGCACGCAACGACCCGGCGCAAAACGGGCAGTCACAATTGTCACCCTACCTGCATTTCGGGCATTTGTCGGCCCAGCGGGTGGCGCTGGAGGTCCAGCGGCACGACGAGCACATCAAATCCCAGGAATCGTTCCTGGAGGAATTACTGGTGCGGCGGGAGCTGGCCGATAATTTCTGTTTCTACAACGCTGATTACGACGCCTTTCGGGGATTCCCGGAATGGGCCCGCAAATCACTGGACGAACATCGACTCGACCCTCGCCCGTTCATATACAGCGAAGAGCGGCTCGAACAAGCTGCGACCGACGATCCTTTGTGGAACGCGGCGCAGATGGAAATGCGCCTGACCGGAAAGATGCACGGTTACATGCGCATGTACTGGGCCAAGAAAATCCTCGAATGGTCGCCCTCACCCGAGGCCGCGATGAATATCGCCGTCCGCCTTAACGACCGTTACGAACTTGACGGCCACGACCCAAACGGTTATACTGGGATCTCCTGGAGTATAGGGGGCGCCCACGACCGACCGTGGTTCGAACGCCCTGTCTTCGGAAAGGTGCGTTACATGAGTTACAACGGCTGCCGGCGCAAGTTCGACATTCAGCGATACATTGCCGGCGTCAGACAATTACGCCTTGAGGCCACGCCATGAAAATGTATACGTTAACAAGGGAACAGTTCATCAATCGGCCTATTAAGAAAGTCTTTGCCCTATTTGAGAACCCGGAAAACCTGGAACTTATTACTCCGCCGTTTTTGAAATTCATCATTTTTACACCGCGACCAATCGAGAAAAAAGCCGGAACCGTCATCGATTTTTCCATCCGCATTTTCGGTGTGCGGATGCACTGGCGAACATTGATTTCCGACTACGAGCCCCCTTATCGTTTTGTTGACGTGCAGTTGAAAGGCCCTTACACCTTCTGGCATCACACGCATACCTTTGATGAACTTGATCACGGCGTCCTGATGGTGGATGAAATCAGGTATATTCTCCCCTGTGGCATAATCGGGCGTCTGGTCCACGCCCTCTTCGTAAAACGAAAAATAGAGATGATTTTCGACTACCGGGCCAGGGTCGTCGAGCGCATGTTCGGTGGGAACGGCAAAGCCGGGAGCCAGCCCACCGATGCCGTTCAGAATAATGCCGATGGCGAATAGGGTCGTCTGAAGGGCGCCCGAAAGAACCTGTCCGGATAAATGGCGGGCACACCGCCCTAACCACAACAAATCAGAGGCGAGTTGCCAATGCCTTTCGTATTGGTCCTGGGGGCCACAGGGTATGTCGGCGGCCGGTTGGTGCCGCGCCTGCTGGGGCACGGTCACCGGGTGCGATGTTTCGCCCGTGACCCCCGCAAGCTTGCCGGTCGGTCCTGGGCTTCCCGGGTCGAGATCATCCCGGGGGATCTGCTTCAACTGGAAACGCTCGGGCCCGCCATGAAGGACATCGACTGCATTTATTACCTGGTCCATTCCATGGCCTCCGGCGAAAAAGTCTTTGAGAACCTCGACCGCGCTGCCGCCTCCAACGTCGCCGTCGCCGCCGCACAATCCCGTGTCAGGCAAATCGTCTACCTGGGCGGCCTCGGCAAGCGCGGCACGGAACAGTCACCGCATCTGCGCAGTCGGCAGGAGGTCGGCAATGTTCTTCGCTCAACCGGCGTACCGGTTACAGAGTTGCGGGCCGCCGTTATAGTCGGCTCGGGCAGCCTTTCTTTCGAAATGATTCATCATTTAACCAACCGCCTGCCGGTGATGATCTGCCCCCGCTGGGTATATACCCGGACGCAGCCGATCGCCATTCAGGACGTGTTGCGCTACCTCATCGAAAGCCTTGACAACGACCAGGCGGCCGGGAAAGTGTTTGACATCGGGGGGCCGGAGGTTCTTACTTACCGTGACATGATGCTCACTATCGCCCGCGTGCTCGGACTGAAAAGGTGGCTTATTCCGGTTCCCGTCCTGACCCCCCGGCTATCCTCTTACTGGGTCAATCTGGTGACACCCATAACAGCCGGCCTGGCCCGTCCGCTGATTGAAGGTTTGCGTCACGAAACCGTGTGTGAGAATAGAATCGCCCGTGACGTCTTCGGTTTTGAACCGATCACGTTTGAGCATGCCGTGCAGCAGGCGCTGGCCGGAGCGAGCGGCACCTCAGTGGAGTCGAGCTGGACCGACGCCTCACCACTTGCGGAACAGCCGTCCATTGACCCCTCCCATCTGATTATCGACCGCCGGGAAATTTTGGTTGCGGCTGGCGCCAACCAGGTCTTTGCCGTTATCTCCTCGCTTGGAGGTGATAACGGCTGGCCCTATGCTGACTGGCTGTGGGCACTACGGGGCTTCATCGACAAACAGTTGGGCGGCATCGGCCTGCGGCGAGGCCGCCGTCACCCGCACGCGATTGCCGTCGGCGACCCCCTTGACTTCTGGCGCGTC
>JAOUEU010000319.1 GCA_029858555.1 Candidatus Zixiibacteriota bacterium | reverse complement strand
TCGTACGTCCCCGCCTCGGGCGGCAAACCTACCCGCATCTTCCAGGGCAAATGCCACATCAAGGGCTACGCCGTGAACGGCAAGTCCCGCCGGGCGGCGATCATCTACGCCGACATCAACAATCCGGGCGATATCTATACCTGCCCGACCACGTACGGCGCCGAGAAGAAGGCCGTCCGCCATACTGACCTGAATAAGTTTCTCCGCTCTGACGTGCTACTGGGCCGGACGCGAGACCTGATGTTCAAGTCATTTGACGGTACGGGAGTCCAGGGTTGGCTGGTCCTGCCGCCGAATTTCAAGCCCGGGCGCAAATATCCTTCCATCCTCGAGATTCACGGTGGCCCGCGCGTGCAGTATGCGCATAGTTTCTTTCACGAAATGCAGTTCCTGGCCGCCAGGGGATATGTCGTCTTCTACACCAATCCGCGGGGCGGACAGGGCCGCGGTGAAACCTGGGCCGATGCCATCAGCGGTGGCTGGGGCGATCTCGACTACCGCGACTGTATGGCCGCCGCCGACTGGCTGGAAGAACAGAAATTCATCAATCCCAGGAAAATGGGCGTCACCGGCGGCTCGTATGGTGGCTACATGACCAACTGGATTATCGGCCACACCGACCGCTTCGCCGCCGCCGTCACCCAGCGTTCCGTCGTTGATCTGAAGGCTTTCTTCGGCTCTTCTGATTTCGGCTGGGACATCGAACGGGAGTTCAACGGGCGGCCGTGGACCAACCCCGAAAACTACGAGAAGTGCTCGCCGATCACGTACTACAAGAACGTAAAAACGCCGGTGTTGATCATCCACAGTGAAAACGACCTGCGTTGCGCCATCGAACAGGCCGAGCAGATGTTTACCATGCTGAAAGTGCTGAGGAAGAAAGTCGAAATGGTGCGGTTTCCCGAAGAACCCCACGGCCTCTCGCGGCACGGACGCCCCGACCGCCGCGTCGCTCGCCTGGAGTGGATATTGAAGTGGTTTAACCGCTATTTGAAATAGGATGCCGGATTGTTGCGGGGGCATGACGAACATGATATATGCCCCCGTTGTCCCTCTTTAATGACTGTCGGGGTTGTAAGATCTTCGCCCGGCGTTTACTTCGTAAAGCCGTTGCGCTGGTAGTCGGGATTGAAGCCGAGTTCCTTGAGAGCCTTGAGGCCCTCATCGCGCGTGCGATAAACCTGAGAGATGTTCTTGGTCTTCCCCTTGGCAAACATCCGCATGAGTTGACCATACGTCACCGGATTGTTGATGATATTGATCGAGGCCACCATGTTGTGTTCCACGCACCAGGCCAGATGCTCACCAACAATCTCGATAACCTCCGGCGATGAGGTCTTCCAGTTGCTCAGATCAATCAGCTTCGCCCAGGGTCGGTCGATAATCGGGGTCACTTCTTTGACGAAGTCCTCGTGGTAATTACGGGCGGTGGTTTCTCTCCATATACCGTAGATCTTCTCGTAAATTACGCTGTGCTTCTCATCCAGATCGAAAGAGTATTCAAAACTCCATCCGCTCATATTATATCCGCCTTTTCGGTTGAAGGTCTTGGCGCAACGTTGAAGCTTTTCAGACACTTATATATATATTGTTTTCTACGCTGGAGTCAACGACAAAAGCAAAAGTTTTGACGAATAATGTCGTCCGATCCAATCCCCGTATGACATGGTTTGCCTGCTGCCGACCGCCCGGTTTACAGCAGCTGGAGACTCTTCAAAATCACCTATCGTAGTTGACGTTGCTCTTGAATTTGACAAACTAACGGCCGCTGCCCCGGACCCCGGGTATCCCCCTCCCAACCGGCCGGGCAGCGCAAGTTTCTATATTAATATCGTGTTTCCTGCGCCGTTCCTAAAGCCGGAATTTCGTCACGAATACGATTCTTCTCCCGGGGCCCGGATAATCACCGTCCGAAGTCGTAAACCCGAATTGATCGGGTCGCCGTTCGTCGGTGAGATCATATCCGATCAGACTCATGCTGATGTTCTTCGTCACCTCCGCACCTACCGCCATCCCCCATTCGTAAACCTTCCGGATTACCTTCTGGGCGCCGCCGTACATCGTAATACTTCGGTCTGAAGTGTATGTCACGTTGACACCGCCATGGAATCGATTAACGGCCTGCTCCAGATCGGCCCGCCACTTGAGATCGGGCACGTAGTAAGCATCGACGAATTTGCCGCCGTTGTCGGTCGATTGCTCCGCCTTCTGCCAGACGCCGGACCAGTTCAGCGATGTATTCCGGGCCGGGCTCCAGTGTATGTCAAAATCCAGACCGATACTTTTGAATCTCTCCACATTGACCGGCACCGAAAGCCATGTCTCGGAATCGACGCGGTATTGTATGAGAGATTCCACCGTCTGCCGGAAACCTGTCACCTCCGCCGATACTCTTTGATCCTCGGATTGATAAGAAATCGTCCCGATAATCGAACGGGCCGTCTCCGGCTGCAAATCGGAGTTGCCGGCCGTGTAGGCATCCTCGGCGAACTGCTCGGCGATGCTTGGCAGACGGTAAGCGTAGGCATAACCCAGCTTGACCCGCAAGATCGTCAGCGGGCTGAGGATCAGGCCGACATTGTACGACGCCTGCGCCCGCCGATTTTTCACGAATTGCACTCTCCCGCTACCGTCGAGTTGAAAGGCCGCGGACACCTCCCAGGATGAATTTCCCCACAGGTCAAGCTGGCTCTGCGATTTCGACCAGAAATTGTAGGTCGTAAAACTGTACGCACCGGGCGCGTATGGCCCGGAGATGTTAACGCCGAAATTCTCGTCGGCCGCCGCCGCCTTGACCGAGCCGGACAGCCAGTCGATACCGCCCGCCAGCGTGACTGACCTGAGTGTTTTCAGAATTCGCCCGCTGAAACCGGACGAGCGTTTGGTGTAGGCTGTCTCGGAGAACACGTCCACCGAATCGGTCGCCAGCGAACCGTCAACAAGATATGACGAGCTATAATTATAAAGCGTCGAGTAATCCAGATTTTTCTGCTCCCAGAAAGCGTCCAGCTGTGCTTCGTCGAGGACCTGACCATGAAGCAGGTACTTGAAATCCATCGAATAATTCTCGTCTTTCTGATGATTGGTCAGGCTCGACGCTTCCGGGCTGCCATACACCGGGATGAAATCCCCGTCCGGCACCGGCCCCGGCACACCCAGGCTGTCATCGAAATAACGCCCCGAAAACGACACGTGGTGCCGCCCGCCGGCGCTCAGGTACTCTCCCCTCAGGCCGGCCAGCACTCTCTCGGCGCCGGCGTTGTCGCGGTTGTTGTCCACCTTGTTGAACTCGGCAAACCCGCCCAGGCCGAAACGCCCCAACCG